>JBAXQU010000064.1:0-19779 GCA_037131555.1 Bacteroidota bacterium | reverse complement strand
AGCCTATTTTACCTGTATTTTTATTGGTTGACTCAATCCTTGCGGATCTTTTATCCTCAACCCCAAAGGATACTTATATATATAGTATATTTGGGGGATGAAAAAAATATTATTCCTTATTTCTCTTCTAATTATTATTAAAGGGGAAGCTCAAACGAACGATACGACAGCAAAAGTAAAAAGCAAACGTTATTATTCTGGAATAACAGTTGCGCCAAATTATGTTATTGGGAAACTCTATAGAAATCTGGGAGATGGATTTAATAGAAATTATGTTTCTACTTGGGATGATAAAAAAGAACAATCAATTGGGGTAACTTTTTCTTATCGTGGGTTAGTAGTAATTAAGAAATTTTTTTTGGGAATTGGTATAGGAGGAGATTATTTAAGTTACAAGGGCCTTTTTACAGAAGACGTCCCTGATAATATCGAACACATGAAGTACCTTGAATACTATCACAATAAGCTATTTCGAATAAGTTTTCCAATTGGGTTTAATATGTTTCTTGATAGACAAAAAAGATTTTATACAGGGTTATTTTATGATTTTAATTTTATCGTATATGCTAATCAAATAATACTTTTACAAACATATAGTTATAGTGCTGGTGGTAATATTTATGAGCAAAAGGTAAATTATGATTTTGCAAAACGGCAATCAAATGGCTCTTATGGAATTAATTTGGGCTATAAACTTTTTAAACTAAAAAGGACGGAATTAAATCTTACTCTTTCGGTAAAACAATCTGCTCCAATTTCAACATTATATTATCCACAGTACCCATTTTCTCAATATAAAAACAATATACAATATAATAGTTTATTATTAAATTTTCAAATCTTCTTTTTATGAAAAAGATTTTATTATTCATTATTTTCATATTTTATTTCAATTTATCAAATTCTCAAACTTATAGAGAATTATTTGATAAGGCCGAAACAAGATTGGAACTTTCCTGCGAGGATGTCAAACCGGGAGTATATGAGTTAAAGGTATGTTATGAAACAGGCTGTGATGCAAAAAAAATAATCATTATTAACTAATTCTAAAATGAAAGAACTTTTAGCGCTAATATCATTTTCATTTTTTACTGCCTTTTGTTCTTATTCACAGGGTATACAATGGGAAAAATCGTACGGAGGTTCAGGAGCGGATTATGCGAATTCAATAATACAAACTTTAGATGGTTGTTATATTATTGCCGGAGGTTCCTCATCAAATGATGGAGATATTACCAACCATATTGGCAATTATGATTATTGGGTAGTAAAGATTAACAGCCTTGGGACCATACAATGGCAAAAGTCATTTGGAGGTAGCTCGGATGATTTTGCAACTTCCATTCAACAAACATCAGACGGGGGATACATTGTAGCTGGTAATTCTAATTCATCAGATGGTGATGTAACAGGTAATCATGGAAACAATGATTATTGGCTTGTAAAGCTTGACACGGGAGGGACACTTCAATGGGAAAAATCTTTCGGGGGTAGTTTTGATGAAATATGCAGCAATATACGCCAAACACAAGACAAGGGATATGTGTTAGTTGGCCAGTCTTATTCAAATGATGGAGATGTAACAATGCATTATGGAGTATCAGGCGACACAGCCGATATCTGGATTGTAAAACTAGATTCCGTAGGTTCTATTCAATGGCAAAAAACCTATGGAGGAACCTCTGTTGATGGTGCAGGATCTGTTATTCAAACATCTGATGGTGGCTATATTGTGGGAGGCGGAACTACTTCCACCTTTGGAGATTTTACAGGAAATCACGGTAACATTGATTGCTTAGTGTTCAAATTAGATTCGGTGGGAACCATCCAATGGCAACATGAATATGGTGGCAACTTGGATGAAAAGATGGGTTCTGTTCTGATTAAAACAAATGATGGAGGATATATATTTCCTGGTCTTACAAATTCCAATGATGGAGATGTTTCGGGTAATCACGGTGGCATAGGCAGCGATGGTTGGGTCGTAAAAATTGACAGCCTAGGAGCTATAGTCTGGCAAAAATGTCTTGGAGGCACATCAATTGACGGTTTAGGAACCATTCAGCAAACCATAGAGAGGGGGTATATCCTCGCAGGATTTACGGTTTCGAATGACGGAGACGTAAGTGGTCATCATGGTGCTCATAATGATTACTGGACAGTTAAGATTGATAGTGCAGGTAGTATTCAATGGCAGAAATGCCTTGGTGGTTCTATGACAGATTATGGGGCGCACATCCTTCAATCAACTGACTTAGGTTATATAGTTGCAGGTTATTCAGATTCCAATGATGGGGATGTAACAGGTAATCATTTGGATTATGATTATTGGGTTGTAAAGCTTTCTCCATCACTTGGAGTAAATGAAAATTATTTTCAAAATAAAATAAGTATTTATCCCAATCCTAATAGCGGTAAATTTATCTTGTATTCAAATAAAAATCTTAGTAACATAAAGGTATTCGATATTATGGGTAGGGTAATTTGGCAAACAGGAGTTACACAAAGCAATACCTTTAATATAGACATTATGAATTATGCAAAAGGTGTTTATTACGTGCGCTCAGTAAACGAGGATGGTGAAATAGAAATGCAAAAACTTATAAAAGAATAAAAGAAATAAATTATCTAAAAAGCCTCTTACATTAGTGTAAGAGGCTTTTTTTATTTACAGTACTTAGTCCGTCATCAGTAGAAAATACTGAATCACTACTTATTTCGTCACCACCATTTTTCGCAAGGCTTCAATCCAAAGTTTATTATCATTGAGGCTAGGCACCAATTCCACGCTCTCTCCACCGTGTTCCTTGAACAATTCGTTGTACTCGGTGCCTATTTCGTAAATGGTTTCCAAACAATCGGCCACAAAAGCGGGCGAAAACACGAGTATTCGCTTCATTCCGGCTTTTGCTTTGGCCACTATCGTTTTGTCGCTGTAAGGTTTTATCCATTTATCGTCCAACCGCGATTGGAAAGTGGTTTCATATTTTCCTTCGGGTATGTTCAATGCCTTCACCAGCTGGCGAGTGGTGGCAAAGCAGTTGGCACGATAGCAATATTGGTTTTTATCGGTGATGGTGTCGCAGCAAGTGCCCAGTGTGCAGCTGTTGGCGCCATAATGCGCGGCACCTTTGCGAATGTGTCGCTCGGGCAAACCGTGATACGAGAAGATGATATAATCGTACTTGTCCCAACCCGCACCAGCAGCGGCATTTCCTTGTGTAGGTGTTTTGTATTTTTCGGCCACATCAACGCAAGCAGCAATAAAATCGGGGTTGTCGTAAAACTTACTTACCACACGGATGGAAGGTGTCACCTCCCATTTGCCAATGATGCGCAGAGCCTCTTCTACCGATGAGCCTGTGCTAGACGATGCGTACTGAGGATACAATGGAATGATAACAATGTTCTCCACTTGAGCCAATCGCAAGGCATTCAACGCTGTTTCGATGCTCGGCTGCTGATAACGCATGCCCAACTCCACCACATAGGTATCGCCCAAAGCCTTTTGTAGCAAGTCTTTCATGCGAAGGCTGTAAATCAACAACGGTGAACCTTCTTTGGTCCAGATGTGTTGATAAAGCTTTGCCGACTTTGACGAACGAAACGGCACAATGATTCCATTCACCAAGGCAAATCGGCCTACAGGGTTGATGTCAATCACTCGTGGGTCGTTCAGAAATTGCGATAAGTATTTGCGAACATCAGCCGTCTTCGGACTATCGGGTGTTCCAAGGTTTATTAATAATACTCCAGTTTTCATAATTTAATTACTGTTCAATTGTTTTTTATAAAATGATATTTCTTTTTGATGATTAAATGTGCAACGCTCTTTTTCCAGTGGCATCTAAGCAAGCCTCTTTCATAGCTTCGGTGTAAGTAGGATGCGCATGACTCATTCGCGCAATGTCCTCGGCACTTGCCCTGTATTCCATAGCCACCACGGCTTCGGCTATCATATCAGCAGCACGAGGGCCAATCATGTGTACACCCAAGAGTTCATCGGTCACCTCATCGGCCAATACTTTCACGAAACCATCCGTATCCATCGAAGCTCTAGCTCTTCCGCTTGCCTTAAAAGGAAAGTTACCTACTTTATATTTTCTACCATCTTGCTTCAGTTGTTCCTCTGTAGCGCCTACAGATGCTACTTCGGGCCAAGTGTACACCACACCAGGAATTAAATTATAATTGATATGAGGTTTTTGTCCGGCCATTATCTCTGCCACCAATACTCCTTCCTCTTCGGCCTTATGAGCTAGCATAGCGCCTTTCACCACATCGCCTATTGCATATATATTGGCAATGTTGGTTTCTAAATGTTCGTTGGTTTCTATTCTTCCTTTGTTATCAAGCGTCACACCTACCTTGTCGAGGCCAAGTTGGTCGGTATATGGTTTTCGTCCGACTGATACCAAACAATAATCTCCTTTCAATTCCACCTTCTCGCCCTTAGCATTCTCGGCAGTTACAGTTACCTCTTTTCCTTTGCTCACTGCTCCTGTTACTTTGTGACTAAAGAAAAATTCGAAGCCCAATTTTTTTAAGCTTCGTTGCAATTCCTTACCCAGCGAGCCATCCATGGTGCTGATGATACTAGCAGTAAACTCCACCACCGACACTTTAGCACCTAGCCGAGCATATACCGAACCTAATTCTAAACCAATCACCCCTCCTCCTATTATTATTAAATGCTTTGGCACCTCTGTCAATTCAAGGGCTTCGGTAGAACTGATGATACGTTTCTTATCTATCACAATGCCGGGCAACGATGCAGGTTTCGAGCCAGTAGCAATAATAGTTTTTACAGTTTCAATTTCTGTACGAGCACCTCCACCTTCGGTGATGGCAATGGTAGAAGCATTTACAAAGGAACCATGCCCTGTGAAGACGGTAATTTTATTTTTCTTCATCAAATAATTTATTCCATCGCACGTTTGTTTCACCACTTCCCGCTTGCGTTTAATCATTTGTTCCAAATTCACTTTCACATTTTTTACTTCTATACCATGCTCCGCAAAAGTATGTGTGGCGTTGTGATAATGCTCCGAAGAATCTAACAAAGCTTTCGAAGGGATGCAACCTACATTCAAGCAAGTGCCACCAAGTGTCGAATATTTTTCAATAAGCGCTGTTTTCATGCCAAGCTGGGCACAGCGTATGGCGGCTACATAGCCTCCAGGGCCAGAACCAATAATTGTAACATCAAATTTTTCCATCGTTTTTAGTTTAGAGTTTGTTTTCAATTATACCTTGCGAAAATAAAGTATTTCGCAGTATCGTTTCCAAATTTATTTTTGTTTTTGGATTACCTTAAAGCGAATGAGCCACGAATAAAGAATCAACAATAGGGTGATGTAGATGGCAGTTCGCGCAATGTAATCACCATATCGAACATAAAAGGTAACCTCATTGTTTAAACCTATTTGTTGGCTTATCACCGCAGGTTTCCAGTAGTCAGTGGCTTGTTGTATTTCTCCCATTGGGCTCACAAAACAGGATATACCAGTGTTTGCACTCCTAGCAATCCACTTGCGAGTTTCAATTGCACGCAAAGCTCCGAACCTTAGATGTTGTTTGTATCCAGGAGTATCACCCCACCAGCCATCATTGGTGATGATGGAGATAAACTGTGCTCCATTTGTAATATATTCCGAAACAAATTCTCCATAAATACTTTCATAACAGATGACAGGTGCGGTCTTCACTTTTGTATCACGTGCAACCAAGTTCGTTCTATCGTCTTGTGTGCCATAACTTCCAGCTGTTCCTCCAAGGCTGAGTGCATATTTTTCGAAGTACTTAAATAAAAACGGAAATGGCATTTTCTCTACCCCAGGCACCAATCTTGATTTGTGATACACTTGAATACTATCCGAAGTATCAATCTGTATGGCTGTGTTATAATCGTCATAATACGTAGTAGTGTCGTCACCAAATGTTCTTGCAGTGATAGATGGGGTTTCCCCTTTTCCAAAAGACCGTGAACTATTCGCCCCGATAATTATTTTTAATTTAGGAAATGGCTTTACAAATTCACGCAAGGTTTGAATGCTTGCGCTTTGGTCAAGCTTTCCTTCCCACAAATTATCTTGTATGGCTGTTTCCGGAAAAAGCAAATAATCTGTTGTGCTATCCGTTCTCAATGCGGCAAGCTTCAGCATTTTCCGCAATTGTGTATCGAACGAAACATTGAACTTTTCATTGTATGGGTCGATATTGGGTTGCACCACTACCACTTTCACCTTTTCCTTTTCATTATCGCTTCGGAAATGAAGTATTGTATATGATAGTATGAAGGGTAGGGCTAGTAAGGGAATAAACATACCAAGCGTTTTAGCGTTTTTAAAAGAAAGAGACTTAAAAATCTGCTTGTCGTCTTGATTAGTGTTAAGGCCAATAAACCCTGCAACCATTACATTGACAACAAGCACCCACAAACTTCCACCAAACACTCCTGTGTATTCGTACCATTGTATCCATTTGGGGTGATTGGCAAAACCATTACCAATGGTAAGCCAAGGCCAAGATAAATCCCAACGAAGATGATAGAATTCAAAACTCATCCAGAAGCAAATAAATACAATACTTCTCCAACGTCTTCCTATTCGGTTGCTCACGATATGAATAAGCAGAAAGAGAAATGTCATAAGTATTGTATTCGCAATTATTGCCATGGCTCCGCCACCTAATGAAGCATTCTTGACCCACCAAGTAGTAATGATGTTCCAAATGATGAGTGTAGTGAACGTACATCCGAGTAATAACAAAAATTTATGTCGGAAATAATTAGTGGAAATAATTTGCTCGATGGTTAATAAGGGAACAAAGCCAATAAATAGTAATGGAGTCCATCCGTAAGGAAACCATCCCATTGCCAATAATACACCACCTAATATTGAAAGTAAATAAAGCTGAAGAATCTTCATATTCGCAAAGGTAGGATTTAGCCTTCTATTTATCGGAAGAAATAGTGGAAATCGCTATAATTTGTATCTTTCTTTCGATGGCAGCAGCAGGGCTATAAATCGAATTTTTTGTGTCGAAATAATCATCGCTTACGTTAGCCCGAGCTTTTAACTCACCAATATCTTCCTCTTTAAAAGTGATGCTCCCTTCCTTTGGATTTGCATTGTTCACGTACTTTCCAAAAAAGCCACTCTCGTATTCCATAAAATAATTAATCAAAGATGAAACTCTTCGCTTTGCCAAATTGATATTATATTCAGTTGATGCTAATGGGCTGCAATAACCCTTCATGGTGATGACTACCTTTTCATTGTCAATCAACACTTTTTTTAATAATTCAGAAAACTTGTCTAAGTCCTGCATTCCTGCATCTACACTGTCATCAAAAAATGTTTCGATATCATTTAGAGCTCGTTCATAATCCTTGTCGTTGGCCCCTTTCGAATATTCCTTTTTGTATTGATCGCGCAATACGGAATAATCTTCAAATGTTTTTTTATAGTTTTTTGTGGTCGTTATCGCGGTGGTCCTTTTATCAGGTTCGTCATTGTGAAAATACAAAGTGAGAGGAACCAAAAGTTTCATTTGTGTAACAAATACCTTTGCACTATCAATCTTTTTAGGGGGTTCGTTGATCTGAGGAATTTTGAACGAATAAATATCATTACAACAACTTTCCTTATCTTCGAAATAAGATCCTTTTCGATTCGAAGAAATAAAGGCCTGTGTTTTTTTCGAATTTATGGTAAAGTAGATATCATTGTAATTGCTATTAATTGGAGACCCTAGGTTTTTTGCCTCGTTGAATTCATCATTTTTGTACTCAGATTTAAATATGTCGAAACCTCCAAGACCTTTCCACCAAGTAGAACTAAAAAATAATTCCTGACAAGGTTTGCAATAGTAGGGTGTAATTTCATCTTCCTCTGAGTTTACCTTTTTACCAGCATTGATAGCCTTTCCATAGGTACCATCCGTTTTCAACTTACAATACCAAATGTCCATTTTACCTTCTCCTCCAGGTCTGTTCGAAGAAAAAAACAGAACTTCTTTGTCGCCTAAAAAACCAACCGCTGGTTGTGTATTGGTGTATCCTTTCATATTAATCTCATCTGGAAGTCTTTTCAATTCTTGCCAACGACCATTCGCGTAAACGGAAGAAAATATCTCGCACATAAAATCTTGGCTATTTTTCTGTTCACATCTACTAATGAAGACACGAGTAAAGTCATCATTGAAAGCAGTATTGGCATTATGAATTCCATTTTTATTAAATACAGAATCTAGTTCTTTTGCCTTTTTCCACCGGACGCTGTCCTGAACGGAAGTGTAAATTTTATTGAAATTAACGTGGTGTTTTTTGTCTTTATCTTTGGTATCGCGAAGTGATGAAAAGTACAAAACACTATCTACTTCGATAGGTGCATATTCCGAAACTTTACTGTTCACCATCGAATCCAAATGAACCATGTTTATGCTTTTATCAGGACTAGAAACAAGAAATTCAGCATAATCACAAGCACTTACTTCCCAATTTGCTTTTCGAACAAAATAATCGTCTTTCTTTTTCTTATTTCGTTTGGCATATTTATCAAACAGCTTTTTTGCCTCTTTATATTTTCCTTGGTTCTTTTTGATAACAGCTAACCAAAAACTACATTGAGGATAAAGTCTTCCAGTAGCATCTTGCTTTATTACTTTGCTATACCAGTGCTCTGCTATGGCGTAATCATAGTTTAGTCTGCTTGCCTCGGCATATTTATATTGAATAACTATATCGCTTGAATCCTGATTAATTGCCTTATTAAAATAGATAGCAGCCCCAAAATAATCATTATCGCTCATAGCCTTGTCTCCGCTTTCAATCAAGTCCTTTGTTTTTTGACCGAAGACCATGTTGAAACAAAAGAGGGAAACACAAATAATGGTTATGCTTTTTCTGTTCATTCTAAATTTTGCAATAAGCAACAAAGATAATTTTTATTGGCTTAAGAGGCTTAATTTTCAAGTTTCAGAAATTAGCTGAATGTTTGCAATCTCCTTGACTATTAGAAACAAAAAATCCCACAAAGTGTGGGATTTAATTTTTATTCGTTTTTGCTAAATCTTATCCGTTCAACGCCTCTGCACCGCCTACAATCTCTAATATCTCGTTTGTGATTGCTGCTTGACGTGCCTTGTTATACATTAACTTCAAGTCTTTAATCAAAGCACCCGCGTTATCAGTAGCTTTATGCATTGCAGTCATTCTAGCCCCATGTTCTGAAGCTAATGAATCGCGTAAGGCTTTAAATAATTGTGTCTTTAATGAAAGAGGAACAATTGTTTTCACAATTTCATCTTGATTAGGTTCGTATATGAAATCTACGGAATGCTTTTTAATTGAAGTAACTTCAGGCGGCATTACTGGTAAAAACTGTTCGACAGTGGTAATTTGAACGGCAGCGTTTTTGAACATATTATAGATCAACTCCACTTTATCAAATTTTTCTGCTGCAAACATTTCCATCACTTTTTCGGCCACTGGAGCAACATTCGCAAATGTAAGATGATCGAACAATTCATTTGGATTCTTGGTCATATCACCAGTAATGTTGGCAAAGTTTCCTTTTTTGAAGAAGTCACCACCTTTTTTTCCTATTGCAAGTATTGTAACATTTGCACCTTTGTATTCTTCACGTGCTAATCTGCCGGCTGCTTTAATCACATTAGCATTAAAACCTCCGCACAAACCTCTGTTGGAAGTTATCACAACAAGCAATACATTTTTCACTTCGCGCTGTTGAGAATACTTTCCATCTGAAATACTTGCACTTAAATTCTCTAGAATCGATTTTAATTTGCCTGCGTATGGACGCATTGCAGTTACCGCATCTTGTGCTTTACGCAACTTGGCTGCACTCACCATTTTCATGGCGCTTGTAATCTGTTGTGTACTACTTACAGATGTTATACGATTACGAACCTCTTTTAAATTTGCCATTCTTTTTAATTTAGGATTAAGGATTTCAGATTTAGGAATAATCCTAAATCCTTAATCAGAAAATCCTTAATTCTTATATCCTTTTGCTAAATCCTTAGCCACTGTTTCCAACACATTGGTGATTTCGTCAGTTAACTTACCAGCTTTTAAATCAATCAACACATTTTTATGCTTTGATTCAAGGAAAGCAAGATATTCTGCTTCAAAATCTCTAACTTTGTTTACAGGAACATCTTTCAGAAGACCCTTTGTTCCACAATAAAGGATGGCGGTTTGTTGCTCTACCTTCATTGGAGAAAATTGTCCTTGTTTAAGGATTTCAACATTACGAGAACCTTTATCAAGAACTGCTTTTGTTGCAGCATCCAAATCGGAACCGAATTTTGAGAAGGCTTCTAATTCACGATATTGTGCCTGATCAAGTTTCAACGTACCAGCCACTTTTTTCATTGATTTAATCTGAGCATTACCACCCACACGCGATACCGAAATACCTACGTTGATTGCAGGACGTACACCAGCATTAAATAAGTTCGACTCAAGGAATATCTGACCATCGGTAATAGAAATTACGTTGGTTGGGATATATGCAGAAACGTCACCCGCTTGTGTTTCAATGATTGGTAAAGCTGTTAAAGAACCTCCACCTTTTACAATTCCTTTGATAGAATCAGGTAGATCGTTCATATTTTTAGCAATGTCATCATTTGAATTGATTTTAGCGGCACGCTCTAATAACCTACTGTGTAAGTAGAACACATCACCAGGGTATGCTTCGCGTCCTGGAGGTCTACGCAATAATAAAGACACCTCACGGTAAGCAACAGCTTGTTTCGATAAATCATCATAAACAATTAATGCAGGACGGCCACTGTCGCGGAAGAATTCACCAATTGCAGCACCTGCGAAAGGAGCGTAGAATTGCATTGGAGCAGGGTCTGACGCTGTCGCAGAAACAATAACTGTATACGCCATAGCTCCTTTTTCTTCCAATACACGTTGAATGTTAGCAACAGTAGAACCTTTTTGTCCGATAGCGACATATATACAGAATACAGGTTGACCTGCATCAAAAAATTCTTTTTGATTGATGATTGTATCAATAGCAACAGCTGTTTTACCAGTTTGACGGTCACCGATAATCAACTCACGTTGACCACGACCAATTGGAATCATTGCATCCACAGCTTTCAAACCTGTTTGCAATGGTTCGTTTACTGGCTGACGGTAAATAACTCCTGGGGCTTTACGCTCCAAAGGCATTTCATAAAGTTTACCAGTTATAGGTCCTTTTCCGTCAATCGGAAGACCCATGGTATCAACCACTCGGCCCAACATTCCTTCACCAACCATTAGCGAAGCAATTTTTCCGGTACGTTTTACTACATCACCTTCTTTTATATCGTTAGAAGAACCAAGAGTTACCGCACCAACGTTATCCTCTTCAAGGTTCAAAACTATTCCTCTTAATCCGCTTTCAAATTCAATCAGCTCTCCTGATTGTACTTTAGAAAGACCATAAATACGGGCAATACCATCACCCACTTGCAACACAGTTCCTACTTCTTCTAGTTCCTGCTCCGATTTAAATCCGGATAATTGTTGTCTTAAAATTGCAGATACTTCTGCAGGTTTTACTTCAGCCATTACTTTTTAATTATTTTGTTTTATTATTATTTAAATTCTAAATCCTAATCTCTAAATTCTAACCCGAAACTCAATTAGAATTTAGGATTTAGAGATTAGAATTTCTTCCTAAAATTCTTTTATAAACGGATTTTCATTAAAGCTGCGTTTCAAGCTATTCAACTTGCGGGCAATACTTGCATCCACTTGCTTATCGCCAACGCGAATAATAAATCCTCCTATAATATCTTTATCAATTACTTCTTGTAAAACTACTTCACTACTTGTAACCCCTTTAACGATTTCCATCACTTTCTTACGAATGTTATCATCAATTCCGTTTGCGGTAGTAACCACAGCGGTAAGAATTTTGTTCTTTTCTTTGTATTGTTCAATAAATTCATGTGCTATTTCAGCGAGATAAATTTCTCTTCTTTTAGCAGTAATCAAATGAACATAAGCATCAGTTACTTTAGAAAGTTTGCCATTGAATATTTCTTTCAAGACAAGTTGTTTCTTATCCGTTTTGATGATTGGACTTTTTAAGAAAATAACAAATTCATGTGTGGAAGCGCATACCTCAGCAATGTATTTCATATCTGTGTATGCTTGTTCCAACACTCCTTGCTCAATTGCGAGGTCGATGAATGATTTTGCGTATCGCGCAGCTACTCTTGTTCCTTCCATTTGTGATTACAAATTATAGATTACAAATTGCAAATTACGAAATCTGTAATTTGCAATCTGTAATATATTAATTAAGATTAACGTCTTTTAATAATGTATTTACTAATGCTTTTTGTTTTTCGTCAGAAGCCAGTTCTGCTTTCAAAATCTTTTCAGCAATTTCTAAAGATAAAACACCTACTTGGTTTTTCAAGTCTGTAATAGCTGCCATCTTTTCGTTTTGAATATTTTCGCGAGCAGATTTTAACATACGCTCACCTTCTTTTGCTGCTATGCCTTTTGCTTCAGCAATCATTTTTTCTCTTATATCGCGAGCATCTTTCAACATTTGATCGCGTTCGTGTCGAGCTTCAGCCAATATCTTTTCGTTTCCAGCTTGTAATGCTTTCATTTCCTCTTTTGCACGTTCAGCTGAATCTAATGCATCTTGAATAGAAGATTCTCTATCACTAAGCATTTTAAGGATTGGCTTCCAAGCAAATTTACCAAGGATGTATAAAATAATCCCAAAAGAGATACACATCCAAAATATTAGACCAAAGGCGGGTTTTACTAATTCCATTTTTTTATTTAATTACAGATTGACAAATTTTAAATTACAAATTGTTGTTTTAAAAAATCTGTACTGCAACCAACCGTTGCAGTACAGAAAATTTGCTGTTGATTACTTCAAGAAAATTACAAGAAGACCAATAACCATTGCGAAGAAAGCAGCACCTTCAACAAGAGCAGCCGTAAGAATCATGTTCGAACGGATGTCGTTGATAGCCTCTGGTTGACGTGCGATTGATTCCAATGCACTTCCACCAATACGACCAATACCAATTCCTGCTCCTACTGCAGCTAAACCTGCACCAAGACCTGCAATACCGTAACCGATACCTACATTGGCACCTGAAACTGCTGCATCTAATAAAACTGATGATAACATATTATTTATTTATTTGTTTTTCCCTCCGATTTATTCGCTGTCAGAGAGTTTCAGCGTTTTTTCTATTTAGGATTTGTTTATTTAGGATTTAGGATTTTTACGATATTCCTTAATCCTAAATCAATGAATCCTTAATCCTTTTAATGATGCGCTTCCTCGTGATGATGTTCTTCAATAGCAGAACCAAAATACATGGCTGCTAAAAGTGTGAACACATACGCTTGTAGGAAAGCAACTAACAATTCCAACATTCCCATAAAGATGGTGAATGCTACCGAGAACACCGCAACTCCATAACCTAGTCCAGTATTCATTTCAGCAAAAATAAAGATTAGACAGAAAAAAGATAGTGCAATGATATGACCTGCCAACATGTTTGCAAAAAGTCGTATCATTAATACCATTGGTTTCAAAAACATTCCAAAAATTTCGATAGGAGTAAGGATGACTAAAACACCAATAGGAACTCCAGGCATAGCGATGATGTGTCTCCAATAATTCCAATTTGCACTAAATGTTGTAATCAAGAATACGATGATTGCTAAAGTCATGCCTACAGCAATGTTTCCTGTAAGATTGGCTCCTCCTGGAAGGAATGGAACTAATCCCATTAAATTATTAATCCAGATAAAAAAGAAAACGGTGAGTAAAAAAGGTAAATACTTTTTGTATTTTTTTTCGCCAATTGCCGATTTAGCAATATCGTCTCTTACAAATATTATCAATGGTTCTAATAACGATTGCATTCCTTTTGGTGCTTTTCCTGGATTGCGTTTGTAAGCTTTTGCTGCTGAGATAAACATCCAAAGCATTAGAATAATACTCACAAACATGGAAGCTACATTTTTGGTAATGGAAATGTCCCAAAGTTTTGCTGTAGCTGCTTCATCAGTAGTTCCGTCAGCGTTTACAGCTACGATATCGTTTTTTATCAATTTATAACCATTGTAAACCTCTCCCCCTTCTAGGCGAGTGGATGAGAATACTGATAAGCCTTTGTCGGATGAATAAAGAATGATAGGCAATGGCATCGCAATGTGACCCGCAACATGCCATTCGTGAGAATCGATAATATGATCGATGATAAGTTCACCGGCATTAAATTTTTCTGATTTAGGTTCAGCGGAGGTGTTTTCTTTTTGCTCCGATGACGCTGCTGGTTCTTGTGCCGAAACCATAAAGGAAACAAACAGCGAAAGTATCAGTAAAAAATGCTTGTATATATTGATTTTATTAGTCATTTCAATGTATCAGTTATTCGTTTTTTTCAAATCGGGTGCAAATGTATAAAATTAAACGAAATGCCGACATAAAACAGAGCGGTTTTTTAATGTATTATTTCAAAAAATGTTAATTGAAATAAATATAAATGACTAAGAGCAAAAAAAAGAATATTTATTTCCCTTTTAGGTCTTTTTGAAGTGAAATGATTTCGAAAATGAGGTAAATAAAATAGAATGCCAAAAAGGCAAGTGCGAATGCCATGGCTCTGCTTCTATCAACTAAAATATAAATGATGATGACCATTAAGTTTAGGAAAAGACGTAGTGCGGTAGTTCCCATATAGGTTCGGATGAAATTTTTTGGCGATTCGGTATTGGTTTTTATAAGTATTCGGTGAACAATAACTGTGGAGATGAAGAAATAAATAATAATAACAGGCATAGCTGGCGATGCTAAATTGGGTGGCATGAACTGATTCCAAGCTATGGCAAGAACTAATAGGAGGACAGAGAACAGTATGGTATTTTTTATCATTAACGGATAGGGATATTACTTTTTAAGAAAATCTTTTATTACAAGATAAATGGCGCCAAAAACGGCTGCCAAAGAAAGCAAGAGGGTGAAAACTGGAAACTTTTTAATGCCTAGATACTCGTCTAACTTAATACCACCATACATACCCACAAAGATAATGGCTCCCATTTGGAAACCCATTGCAGAATACTTGGCGTAATTATTAAGCGGTTTTTTCGGAAGCTTTTGGTTTTTCGGAGTGAGCACCTTTTATATCTTTAATGACACCTCCCATACTGCATGACCCTGAGAAACTAGCTCCTGGTTCTACAGCAATTTTATTGGTAATAATATCGCAAGTTAGCTTTGCTGATGCTTTGAGGGACAACAATTCGGCAACACCTATTTTTCCTTTTATTGCTCCCGAAATATCGGCATTCTGACAAATGATTTCTCCTTCGACCATACCCGAAGCACCTACTACCAATTTCCCTTTTACATTAATGGAACCCGTGAGCGATCCATCGATACGGATATCGCCATTGGTAATGATGTCGCCTTCAATCTTGGTGCCTGCACCAATAATGTTAACCGATGAACTTTCGGATGAAGTACTTTTTTCTGTGGTAGAGTTGAACATTGCCATATTTTCTAAGTTTTTTGGAAAGCGAAGTTAAACAATTTTATTATATTCGAACAATTATTGATAATTTTCTGTAAAAAATTCTTTGTACTCGTCTACATTTTTATCTCTGTAGAAAGTGGTGTAATTTTCGGCTGAAATGACAAAGTACTGATACGTTCCACTTATCAAATCGCTGAAAGTTGTTGGTTTTGCTTTGAAGAAGTCGTAATAATTCATTGCCGACTGACGACCATCAAATGTTTTTACGGAAACCAATTGATGTTGAAGATCGAGGAATATGCTATTGATGCTTAAATCCAAGGTGCTAAACGATTCGGAGTTGGCATTTGATAATTTCTGTTTGAAACGGTTGATATCCCCTTTGTTGTTGTCGACAATGATGACCCAATAGTATTCGCCTTCTTCGCGGAAGATGAACTTAGGTGCAGCGGCTGTGTCTTTAACAGGTGCCACCACCGATTTTTTGGTAGTGTCGGATGTAATTTGTTTGGCTACTACTTTAGGAGCTTCGCGTTGGCGCTTGATAGCATCCAAGATGTCTTGTGCTTTATCTTTTAAAGGATCTTTCGGGTATTTAATCACAAATTGCCCCAAAGCCGATTCGAAACTATTGATGTCTTGTGTACGACCTATGCAAAGGGCTTTGATGAAAGCAAATTTCGGCATATAAGTGCTTTTTGCAAAATCCGATTCGGCCTTGTTGCAATTAACCAACGCTTCAGAATAATTGCCTGCTGTATACATCGAATAGGTACCGATGTAAAACAATTCTACCTCACTTTTGCTTGCTAGCAAATCTTTGGCATGTTTAGGGTCTTTTATTATCTGCGCATACTCGGTATTGCCATAATCGTTGAGGATAATGTTTTTATAATAATCGGCTTTTGGTTGATTGTCCATGGCCATATAGGTGCGGTAAAGCTGGTAATAACACGATAGTTTGTACTTGTTTTCGGGATAACGCTTGAGCAACTCTTCCAAGGTTTCTATGGATTTCTTGTTGTTCAGGATTTGCTCCTTATATATAGTACCTGCGTTGTAATAGGCATCCGTTATTTTTATGTCCGACTGTGCTAAGGCTTCAGGAGTTAATGGAACCTTCTTTAGGTAATAATTCCTGTCTTTTTTGTTTTTCGAATCTTTGGTACCTGCCACAGCTCCTTTGGTATTGGTAGAGTCGGTGGCATCGGTATCGTCAGCAGTGGTTTGACTCAGCACCACATCTTTATTGGACCTAAACCAATTGTCTTCCAACTTACGAGTTCCCCATTTTTTATTGAAATCGGCAACGCCCAAATTCACTGTATTCGGATTGTAGAAATACCAAGCTCCGTTGTTGGCACCTGCTGTGGTGGTAACGGCTGGCACTGCACTAGCAGCATTGGCAGCAGCTTGTTTTTTGGCTTCTTCTCTTTCGCGTTCTTCTTGTTCCATTCGGTCCATCATTTGGTCGATGGACTTGTTGCGGTCTTTTTCGCTCATGCGAGCTAATGCTTGTAAACTATCTTCAAGCTCTATCACTTTCAGATTAACCACAAGTGATGCGAGTGCTTTGCGTTTTTCGTCAATTAATGTATAGTCGGGGTAATCTTTTGGCAATACCAACATGGTGCTGTCGTAGCAAGCGGCTGCTCGTTTATAATCGGGCATATCGAAATAAATATCGCCTCGTTTGAGGAACGACATTGCTTTTTGAGTGTTGTTGGAGGTGCTTGCTTTTATCGACTTGTTCAAATCGGCAAGAGCAAGGGGCACATCTTTTTGCTTGTAATCGAGGTTGGCAAATGCATAATATATTTGGTCGCGGTACTCAATGTTTTTATCATCCTTGAGCAATTTGGTAAGGGTCTTACGTATTTCTTTGTCGTCACCATTTTCGGCATCGAATAAGGCCGCTTGTTTTATTTTGGCAGCAAACTCCATGTCGTAAATGGGGTGCAAAGGAGGAACCATACCGTAATACATGGAAGCATTTTTGTTGTTGCCCAGCTTTTCGTAAAGTTGAGCAAGAATAAAGGTATAACGTGCTCGTTCGGTTTTCTTTTTGGTGAGGGTGATGGCTTTTGTTATATCGCGAATGGCATCGGCATAATCGCCTTCTTTCATATACAAATCGGTGGTGACTAAGGCATAATGCTGTTGAAATTCGATGGTTTTCGGGAAATCTTTGGCATTGCGTATATCGTCAATAATGGATTCGGACAAGGAATAACTTCCTATTTCGTTGTCGGTGCGCATCTCCCAAAGCTTGGCTCGGTAAATGGCTTTTGGGTCTTTGATATATATTTTATCGACATACTGAAACACCTCGAGTGCCGAAAACAAATCGCGTTTGTAGAAATGCGACTGTCCGATGAGCATGTAATTTTCGTCAATCCATTTGCAAGCTCCGGGTATTTCCTTTTTCTTTTTGTCGGTGATGCAATGCCGCTGAATGACGGTTGACGACTTTTTGATGCTTTTGTCGAAGTCGGCATAATAGGATTTCGAGTCTTTGTTGTCGGTGTAAACAAACAAGGGAAGTATCTTGGTATAATCGTCTTTTTTGGCTTTTTCGAGTTTCTTGAGGGTTTCTTTCATGTTCTCGCGCGAGTAATAATATCCATTGTAGCGCGCATTCATATTGTGCCAACCACGATAATACCAATTGTTTTTGGTGGTTTTGCAACCATCGAGCAATAACACAAAAAAAGCTGCAAGCAACCAACCACTCGCATATTGCGCTAGTTTCCATCGATTACCACATTTTGTGTACTTAAAATTATACATTAATTATTGCCTTGTAATTATCAATTAATACCTCCCCTAAACGGCAGGAAGGCAAAAATATTGTTTTATTTCGAAAGAAAAGGTTTTATTTTTGATTTTTCATGTTTACCTCAACACTATCAATTAAGGATTTTCAGATTTAGGATTTAGGATTTGCGAGCCTCTGCGGTTTTAACTCTGCGTTCTCTGCGATAAATAAGAAACGGGAAATCCTAAATCAAAAATAAAAAAGCCCCTCAGCTTATTGCTCGGGGCTTTTTCTATTGCCTATTCAATCACTTCTACAAGGAAATTGGTTTCGTTTACATCGCTTAGGTTTTTGATGATGAGGAAAGTTCCTGCAAGGTCGCCAAGCGTGGAAGCCTCAACGGAGAAGGTTTTTCCGGGTTTCACTTCGTGATGAAGAGTGGGAGCATCGTCAGGATGAGCTACTATGTAAATGATGAAACTTGCATTGGTGCTGGTATTGCGGCCTTTAAGTAGTTGAGTGTCGCCAAAGGCTTCGTTCGAAAGGGTCTTTTTGGTCAATGGTGCAAGGCTTCCGGTAAACATTTCGTGTTTGTGACGGGTTACGTTGAATAGTTTATTAAAATCGAAATACACCGCAGTTTTATCATCATCGCCATCGTATTTGGTCCATAAAATGCCCAAAGCTTTTTTCATTTTATTGTTCACAGCTATCATGGCAGGGGTGCGCTCATCGCGGCTATCGTCCACTTTTCCCATTTGTTCTTCTTGCAATTGGCGGCTGGTGGCCCACATGTTTTCGAAGCTTTGCAAAAGGCTGGCAAGGTCGGTGCCGAGCGGGGTGGCGTAAGTTACTGCCACATCGTGCACACGTTTGGTAAGCATTGGCATCTTTGTTTTGCTCGGACTGGTATAATCGCTCACTGGGTTGGGGTAAAACTCAAGATAACCTTCCGAGTTGCGACCACCCAATTTATCGGCTATCACGTCAGCTTTTTCGCTCATGGTTTTGCTAAACAGGGCCACCACTTGGTCGTTCGTTCGGGTTTTGTTTTTCTGAATATTGATACCTTGGTCGATGTTGCCAATATCGTTGTCAAGGTCAAGAATTACCGCTTTTAGTTCGGCAATAATGGCATCAAACTCGCCTGCCGTGTTGAAGGCTATGAGTTGAACCAAAGTGTAGTGCGCAGTGTCGCTAAGGCGTTCTGGGATGATGTGTACATTTATAAAAAATGTAGTTAAGAGTTTTTCAAAAAATGTCATGGCATTAATGTATTAGTTTACTATTATTATTGATTTTAAAGTTAATTTCAATCAAAAGCTTGCTGTTATTGGTCTTGGATGGCATTTCAAAATTTGAAGAGCCATAAAATACGTCTTGGAGCCCTTTTCAAAATTTGAAAGGGCATAAAATACGTCTCGGATGCCTTTTCAAAATTTGAAGAGCCATAAAATACGTCT
>JBAXQU010000063.1:0-20019 GCA_037131555.1 Bacteroidota bacterium | reverse complement strand
ACACCTTATATATATGTATGGTTTTACGGATGGCAGGAAAATATCCAAATGGGGTAGTTGTGGTTTAGGTTCTCTGCCAAAATGACTGTTTTTGGTAAATGTGGGTTTGCACAACTGTCAAAAGTATCGTTTTTCTCGTGTTGTGGGTTTCCGCATGTGCCCAAAGTAAAGTTTTTCCCCTATTGTGCAAACCCACAAGTGCCCAAAGTAACGTTTTCCTCGTGTTGTGGGTTTGCACAACTGACAAAAGTATCGTTTTCCTCGTGTTGTGGGTTTGCACAACTGCCAAAAGTATCGTTTTTCTCGTGTTGCGGGTTTGCACAACTGCCCAAAGTAACGTTTTTCTCCTGTTGTGGGATTGCACAACTGCCCAAAGTAACGTTTTTCTCCTGTTGTGGGTTCCCGCATTTTTTGTGAAACTGATTTTTAGGGATGTTACGAAATCTAATTATTTTCAAAAACCTGATATATGTCATGTTCTATTTTGGCTTTTGTTCCGAATTTTGGGTCAACATTACAAAACAACATTAAAAAATTTGAAATCATGAAAAAAACAGGTTGGAAAGGTAGTTCAAATCCTTTTATTTACTCAATGGAACGAAGCTTACAAAATGCAGTTTCCATCATCGTTTATCATTTATACCGTTTGTTGGCACACAAAGGCGAAAGCGCAGGGCATCTGGCTATGTACACCGATTTTGAACCTGCTGCTACCATCGTTATCAACTTAGCAAGCAAAAAAACTGGCGACAAAGAATCGCAATCCGTTTTAACTGCCGATTTCGAATCGGTTTTTAGAGACATGTCGACCAAACTTGACGATTTCGACAGCCTTGTGCGCGCTGTACACCATGTAAACACTACTCCTTACAATTTAATAATGGGTCGCACCCGCGATAGGTTTTACAACGGTTCGTACGAAGAGCGCATTGGTGCGCTAAAAGCCATGGAAGACATCATGACTGCCCAACTAGTGCCACTTGGTGCAGCCGCTGTAAAGGCTTATAGGTTGGAGATTGAAGCTCGTCATGAGGCGCAACAACTAGCCATGACCGAAGTAGGAAACGATGCCACCGATTTGATGACCAACTTAGCGATATGCACCAAAAAATTGAACAAAAACCGAGGATGGTTAATCTTTAACCATGGAGATGATGATAATTGCCAAGCCATCGTTAATACCTATTATCCACTCAATTTGCTTGGCGACCGCTCGGCCAAAGGGCATTACCAACTGATAGTGCCAAAAGCCGAATTCAGAAGAATATGTATTCATACGTTTTTACCGGGCGAGTCGGTAGACCTAGTAATAGGCGATGCCGATGTGTGGATAAGCATGGCTGACGATGCCACACATGCCATTGCTTCGGGCTACCGTGCGGTGGCAGGAAGCACCGTTACTGTTAATCCAACCGTTTTTGGCGACCTCACCAAAAAATACGTAATAGCTACCAACGCTAGCCTCACCACTTCGTCAGATGTTATTTTTAATATAGTTAAATAGGCTATAGCGAATAGCGAATAGTGATTAGCGAATAGTGATTAGCGAATAGGAATTAGCACGAAATGAAAAAAGCCCTGAACATGATTGTTTGGGGCTTTTTTTTTATGTATGAACTTTACGAAATACGAATGGTACGAATTTACGAATGGTTGGATTACGAAGAGTGATGCGCTGACTAACTGCACCTGATTGAAGTGGAAATCCTTTTTCTTTGACCTTTTCGGGCAAAGAAAAAGATTGGAACGAAAAGCAGGACGAAAGGAAACGAAGTGTGATGAACTACCTGCCACAATTTGGTTGTTGGTTGTTAGTTGTTGGTTGATGGTTGATAGTTGTTGGTTGTTGGGGAAAAACAATGGAACTATTGACCAATTGCCTACTGCAAAATTGCAGAATTGCCTTTAGCTCCGTTGATAATGCATCACTACAATGCCACAATCAAACTGTTTTGCGTTTATCAATTTCAGTTTCAGTGTGCCTTCGTATTGCGAAAAAATGGATAAGCCTTTGCCAATGGCCGAAGGATTGATAAATAAATAATAATCATCAATAAGGTTGGCTTTGATAAGTGCCGAAACGAAAGTGGCACCTCCGTAAGCAATGATATCAGCGCCCGGTTGGCTTTTCAAACTTGCTATTTCGGCAGCTAGTTCTCCTTTGGCTAGTTGGGTGTTGGGCCATTTCGATTGGTCGAGTGTGCGGGTAAATACCACTTTGGGGGTATCGGTGAATTTGATGCCTGCTTCATGTTGTGCATCGTTCGCATCGGCTGCTACTGTTGCCCAATACGGAATAAAACCTTCGGCCAGCTGTCGACCAAGCACAATACAATCGACCGGTTGGGTAAGTTCGGCAACAAATTGTTTTAGTTCTTCGTCCCAATTCCATTCCATCCAATCCATTTGGCCAGTAGGCGTTCCAACAAAACCATCGATGGTAAGTTGCATTTGTAATTTTAGTTTTCGCATCATTAAATCAAGTTGTTCGTTTGGTTAATGCTGCGAATTTAAATTAATTTTCAAATTAATAACAGAGAATACAAAATGAAAGAAATGAAAACTTGAAAAATACTTATCTTTGACAAAAAAACTTGAATGAAAAACATAGAAACCATGCCCGATGCTTCAAAAGTATGGGTGTATCAAAGTAAAAGAATACTGAGCGATAACGAAGTAAACATGATAGCCGAAGCAGGCGCTAAATTTGTAGAAAATTGGACTGCACATGGTGCCAAATTGGATGCGTGCATTGATGTTGTTCACCATCGTTTCATTGTTTGCTGTGTAAACGAGGGCCAAGCCACAGCTAGTGGTTGTAGTATCGATTCGTCCATCCGTTTCATGAAAGAAGTGGACACTGCCTTAAAACTTGATTTATTCGACCGTATGCAGGTGGCTTACCGCAATGGAAATACAATAGAAAGCTGTAGCATGAGTGAACTAAAAAACCTTGCTAGTGCGGGAAAGGTAAATAGCGAAACCATTGTGTTCAACAATATGGTGACAACCAAAGCAGAACTAGAAAAAGCTTGGGAATTGCCATTAAAAGAAAGTTGGCAGAAACGAGTATTGGCTTAGTGTTCCACAGGTACTTCTTTGGTCCAGCCTTGTAAGTTGTTGGCCATGCTGCGAAGCAAAAGTTCAAGTTGTTGCAATGCAGGCGGGCCGGCTTGTCTATCGGTAACCGATTTCAATTCGCCATCATACGAATAGGTAATAACCACCGAAGGAAAATCAGAAGTTTTAGAAAGGTATTCTTTATCGAATCCAAGGAAATTGGCTTTATCAAAGGCTTCCACCACTTCACTCAATTCTTTATCCGTAATCGGTTTGGTGTATCTACCAAGTCGTTCAACATTCAATTGTCCTACAAATGTCATGGTTTTAGTGCCTCCATTGATGGTGAACGTTGTTACCGGACATTTACCAAAACAAGCTGTTTGTCGGCAAGTGATGATTATCTTCGAGAGGTCTTTCGAAGGTTTTGTTACAGCCGTTTGTTGAGGTTTGTTGCAAGGAGCAAGTATCAAAATAAAAAAAGAATACAGGAGCGTTTTCATGATGAAATGTATATTATTTGAATAAAGGCATTAAAAGCAATATGCACGAAAGGGCTACCAAAACAGCTACTGCCGACCAACCAATAATATTATTTAAAGGTTTGTTTACATGTTTTCCCATGATGCGTTTGTTGTTTACAAGTAATATCATGCACACTAATACTACTGGCAATAGCATACCGTTAAGTACCTGCGACCATAAACTAATAGCGATAAGTGGTGCGTTTGGAATAAGAATAATAAGAGCCGAAATAACGATAATGCCTGTATACAGATAATAAAACTCAGGAGCTTCTTTCCATTTCTTATCTATTCCAGCCTCAAAGCCGAATGCTTCGCAAACATAAAAGGCGGTTGCCAATGGCAAAATAGTAGCCGAAAATATAGAAGCAATGAATAATCCAAAAGCGTAAACAAATCCTGCTAATGCTCCAGCCAAAGGTTTCAGGGCCATGGCTGCATCTTTGGCTTCGTTGATGACGATTCCGTTTTCGTGCAAAGTAGATGCACAAGCAATGATGATGAAAAAGGCAACCACCACAGTGGCGATGCATCCAATAAGTATATCAATGAGAACATATTTATAGTTCTTCATTTTTAGTCCTTTTTCAATTACCGATGATTGCATGTAGAATTGCATCCAAGGAGCAATGGTGGTACCCACCAAACCAATGACCAATGCAATGCTTTGTGAGGTCATGTCGAGCTGAGGATGAACAATGGAATTACCTATTTCGGCCCAATGAGGTTTGCCCATTATTGCCGAAACAATATAAGTTAAGAGGCAGACACTAAAAACAAGAAATATTTTTTCCGCACTCTGATAAGTCCCCTTGACGACTAAGACCCATATTCCAAAAGCTACCAAGGGCACCGAGATGTATTTATTTATTCCAAACACTTCCATACTACCTGCCACACCTGCAAATTCAGTGGTAGTGTTTCCAATATCGGCAATCAACAAACCAACGAAAATAAAGAAGGTAACCTTTACCCCAGCATTTTCACGAATTAAATCAGCCAAGCCTTTACCCGTTACTATTCCCATGCGAGCATTCATTTCTTGAATAATAATAAGTACAATGAACGATGGTATTAGGGTCCACACCAATTTATAACCATAAAGCGCACCTGCAACCGAATAGGTGGTGATACCTCCAGCGTCATTATCTACACTCCCGGTAATGATTCCTGGGCCAAGAACAGCAGCAAACACTGCTAGTTGTGCCCAAAATCTTTTTCTTTTAATCTTTAATAAAGCCATACAACGATAGACATTTAATTATTTGGTTTTACCTTTATTTAGCAAATCTTCAACAATATCATCAATTACCACCATGCCTTCCAATTGCTTTTGTTTATTAATAACAGGCACAGCCAATAAATTATATTTCGAAACAATTTCTCCTAGTTCATCAATATCATCATCATCAAACACCGTCACTGGATTTTTCTTCATGATGTCTTTCATTGTCGAATCGGGATGAGCCACCACAATGTCTCGAAGTGATGCAGAAGAAAGGAATTTGTCGGATTTATCTACAACAAAGAGCGCATAAATTGTATTTGCCTCCGGCTTTTGTTCACGCAGAAAAATGAGTACATCATTTACTTTTGTGTTTTCTTTAAACGAAAGGTAATCAGTACTCATGATACTTCCCACCGAATGTCCAGGATACTCGAGAAGTTCACGCACTTCTTCCGAAGACTCTTTGTCCATCTCCATGAGCAATTCCTCTGCTTTCTCCTCGCTAAGTTCTTCTAACAAATCGGCAACCTCGTCAGCAGGCATTTTTTCGAGTACATCTGCAGCTTTTTCAACTGAAAGACTTTCTATGATTTGCACTTGTGCATGAGGTTCAAGTTCCTCCAATACATCGGCAGCATGTTCATCATTCAAAGCTTCGAACACACGAGAACCTTCGTACTTACCAAAATCTTCGATAATATCGGCTACATCAGAAGGGTGAAGAGTTTCCAATTTGGCCACTGTTTTAGAAAGTTTTATACCTGAATGTCCATAATCAACAGCGCCTATATCATCCCAAAGAAAGAACTTCGAAGGAATGGAAACTTTGAATGGTTTAAGCAAATTAGTTATCCTTTTTGCAACGCCTAAACGTCTCAATAGGCCTTCTACCCCAACATCCACAGCCACAGCAAATATTCCAGAAGGAATAGAAACTAACCGTATATCATTAACTCGAACAAGTTTTCTACCATTAATGTCAACAATTTGTTTGTCGAGCACATTATCCACCAAGAAAAGTGAATGATGAATTACATCCACAGAAGGGTGTTCTATCTTTTCGCAAATGATTTTATAGTTATCGTTTTTCTTTTGAATCTCTATGTATTGAGAATTCAGATAACGAATCTGTTTTTTGTGTTTAACTTGAAACGCGATGACTTTAGGGCGAATAGGCTCGTTATCTGGATGTAATGGAGTCTGATTTTCAATAATCAAATCCTTAAGGATACCAATGGTTTTACCATCGAGTCCAACACATTTGGTACCAATGATACGGCTTAAATAAAATGTTATTTGTGAAGTCATTTTTGCTTCCTGTCATTTAAAGTGAAGAAGGAAGCAAAAACTGAAAGAAAATCAGAATGCCACCCGCTTTACTGTGGTTTATTTATTATACTATACGTAGGGCCTTCGTCCATTTTTGTTTATTCCTGATAAAAATCGCGCAAAAATAGATTTTATTTCTTGATTGAGAAAACATTTTTTTGAAAACATCCCAAACTTTAAATTAAATTGTGAATCTTGAAAGATCACCGCAAAAAATGAGTTGATTAACTTTTAATATAGGTATGATTTTATTTAGTTGAGAATTTTTTATACTTTTGTGCTTCACTTATCTTGAAATAAAAAACAGATGAAGAAAAATCTTATTCTATTATCATGTATTACTTTGCTGACATCTGCGGTATTTGTCAGTAGTTGTAAAAAAGATCCAAAAGACACCACTAGTCCAATCTTAACGATGTATGGTCCAAGCACGATGTACTGGCAGCAAGGAAAATCATTTGCAGATATGGGTTGTTCGGCTAATGATGATAAAGACGGTACTGTGGCTGTAACAAGTACAGGAAATGTCAACCCTGATGTTGTTGGCACCTACACTATAATATATACAGCAAAAGATGCAGCAGAAAACTCGGTAACTGCAAGCAGAACTGTAAAAGTTGTTAATTTTGACGGGAAATATGATTTGGTGCAATATTCTTGTAGTGACACTTCAAGAAATACGGTTCCTACTCACCCTGATTCCTCTATAGTTACAGCCATTACCATTCCTACCTATTATGACTTAACAATAAGTAATTTCGCTAGACGCCCGGCTAACATTGCCATAACTTCTTTTATGGGAACAAGCATCACTGTTTTGAATCAACCTGCTGCTAGTGGTGGAACAAACCAAATTGAAGGTCAAGGTACAATAAGTGGAATGGGAATAGGAACTGATAAATTAAAACTCACTTTCCACTTTAAAGAAATCAATTCCATCGATTCACTAATACAAGGAACAGCAGTTTTCACCCATAGGTGATAAAATCATTGGTATTAGAATTACGCACAAAAAAAGCCTCGAAATATTTCGAGGCTTTTTTGTTGTTAAGGAATTAAAGATTATCCTTTTCCTTGACCAGCTTTTACTTTAGGAGCATCTTTTTTAGGTGCTTCTTTTTTAGCAGGTTTTGCAGCTTTTTTGTGGTCAGCTTCGTACTTTGCAGTAGAATCAGCTACCATTTTTGCTTTTGCTTCTTCAGCAAATTTAGCAGTTGAGTCAGCAATTGCTTGTGCTTTTGCAGCTTCTTCAGCAGCTTTAGCAGCTTCAACAGCAGCAATTGAATCTTGTTTTGCTTTTTCCATTTTTGCTTTTTCTTCAGCAGATGGACCGCAAGCTACGAATGTAAACATTCCTGCTACGGCAACTAGTGTAAAAATTTTTTTCATTTTTTTGTTATTTATATTGATTAATCGACTGCAAAAGTAGTACTAATTTTATTGGAACAACAAAAAAAGACTTCCATTTAACAAAAGTTATGTATATTTGCACCCGAATTTTAAATCAACCATTAAAAATTAAAAACAAAATGAAAAAACAAATTTTAGGAGCAGCTGCAATTGCTTTAGTAGCATTATCTTTAGTAAACACAGGATGTAAAAAAGGAACAGACGACACCACTAAACCTGTAATCACAGTAGTTGGTTCAAATCCTTATTACATTCAAAAATCAACTGTATGGTCAGATCCAGGAGCTACTGCATCTGATGATGTTGATGGAACAATTTTAGCACAAACTTCTGACAGCCCATTGATGAGCGCTACAGGAACTTACACTATCACTTATATTTCAAAAGACAAAGCAGGTAATCAAACAACAGCAACCAGAACTGTTAATGTTGTTGACATTGATGGATACTATTTTACTGTTTTGGATTATAGCCCTGATACTTTAGGTGTAACACCAAGTAACTATAATGAAACAATGCATTTGTCAAATACGGGAAGTGGAAGAGTTGATCTTACCAAATTTGCTGATTATACAAGTGGAAGTGTTTATTTCAATATGACTAGCCCTACTGCTTTAACTGTTCCTTCACAAACTGTTTCTTGTGGTACTACAGGTAATGTTGCTAGCAGAACCTTCAGTGGATCAGGAACTATTAGTGCAACCTCTACTCCTTCTGTTACTATCACCTTTACAGAAGTAACAAATGGAACCACCATTCATTCAAGAGATACTTACGCTAGATAATTATTTTAGCTTAATTTTAATAAGAGTCCCGCATTTCTGCGGGACTTTTTTGTTTTCAGTAATTCTATTTTAGTACTTTTGCGCACTTTTCAGCTAAATCAATATTGAAAGAAATTAATGGATAAGTATCTCAAGCCAGTAAACATTCTCATCAAGCGACTCTCCTTACTTCTTCTTCTTTATTCAGTTTGTCGTATTTTATTTTTCTGGTTCAACCATACTTTTTTTTCAGGTTTAAGTATAAGTGAGTTTCTCCTTTTATTGTTTAACGGAATACGTTTTGATGTTTCTGTCGTTATTCTTTCCAACTCTATATTTCTTTTATTAATTCTATTACCATTCCCTTTCCGAGAAAACAGGATCTACCAATCGATATTAAAATGGTTATTCATTATTGTGAATAGTATCGCTATGTTAGCCAATTGTGTCGATTTCGTTTATTTTAAATTCACAATGAAACGCACCACATCTGATGTGTTCAATTTTTTTGGAGGAGGTAAGGGTAATGACTTAGGAAGATTACTCCCTACTTTTCTAAAAGATTATTGGTATGTTTTTCTACTTTGGGCTTTGTTGTCTTGGGCAGTTTACCTTATCTATAAGAAAACCGAAAAACCATCTAAGTTGATTTGGGGTGGCAAACAATACCTCTATCAATTCCTTATTTATTGTTTCTGCATCGGTGTTTTTATCATTGGATATAGAGGTGGATGGCAACTGAAGCCTATCACAACGGTGAATGCAGTTGAATACACCACCGTAAAGTACATCCCAGTGCTGGTGAACACACCCTTCACTATTCTCAAAACATTGGATGTAGAAGGAATTGAGCCTAAAAAATATTTTTCAAACGAAACCGAACTTGCTGCTATTTATAATCCTTACCATAAAGGTAAAAAGGAAGGGTTCAAGAAATTAAATGTATTTGTCATTGCACTCGAGAGTTTTTCGAAAGAGTACATTGGTAAACTGAATGGGAGAAAAATAGGCTATACTCCCTTTCTCGATTCGTTGATGCAAGAAAGTTTTACCTGTACGAATGCTTTTTCGGATGGAAAAAAATCCATTGAAGGAATTCCTGCTATTGTTGCTAGCATTCCAACATGGTCTAACGAACCTTATATCTTTTCGCAATATGGAAGTAACCAAATCAATAGTCTTGCAAGCTTGCTAAAGAAACAAGGCTATTATTCTGCCTTTTTTCATGGCGGAGATAATGGTACGATGGGCTTTGATGTATTCGCTAGTTTTGCTGGATATGATAATTATTATGGTAGAAAGGAATACAATGACGAAAAAGATTACGATGGAAATTGGGGAATTTGGGATGAGGAATTCATGCAATACACCGCTAATACGATAAACACAAAACAACAACCATTTTTCGCTACTTTATTTACTCTAACCTCTCATCACCCTTATGCTGTGCCCGAAAGATATGCAAACAAATTTAAAGCAGGACATTTGGAAATAGAGAAGTCGATTAGTTATACCGATTATGCACTGAGACGTTTTTTTGAAACTGCTAAAAAGATGCCATGGTATAAAAACACATTGTTTGTGTTATCGGCTGACCATACTGGCATTACTGATGATAATTATTATATCAATAGAATTGGGAATTACTCCATTCCCATCATCTATTATCTACCAAACAGTGATTTAAAAAAATTTGATAGTATCACAACTCAACATATCGACATCATGCCTTCGGTGCTTGATTACTTGAATTATCCAGATAATTACTTTGCTTTTGGTACTTCCATATTCGACACTACGGCAGAACATTTTGCATTGAACATAAATAATGATGTTTTTCAATTTATTCAGAACAAATACACCTTACAATTCGATGGTGAAAAATCGAATGAACTCTGCAATTATTACACAGATAGTTTACTTAAAGAAAATTTAATACTTAAAAAGCAGGAGATAGCAAGAGTGATGGAAAAGAAAGCAAAAGCCATCATTCAAACCTATCAGCAAAGTTTAATAAACAATAAAATGAAATAACACAATACAAATTAAATGTTGAGGTTTAAACACTTTCATGATGAAAAAGAAAATTTGTTTTATAGTTAATCCTATTTCGGGTGTTGGCAAGCAGAAAGTAATTGAAAATTTAGCTTCCGATTATCTTGATATGGAAAAATATGATTATAAAATAATTTACACCACTGCACCGAAACACGCAATAATGCTGGCTAAAAAAGCAGCTGAAGAAGATTACGACATTGTAGTTGCTATGGGTGGCGATGGTTCTGTAAACGAGGTAGCGAATGGTTTAATAGGAACTAACACTGCATTAGCATTGCTACCGACCGGCTCTGGCAATGGATTGGCGAGGCATCTTAAAATCCCTTTAGATTTAAAACAAGCGATGACTGTTATTAATACTGGCAAACAGACCCAAATTGACACCATTCAATTCAATGATACTAATTTTGTAAATATTGCTGGAATCGGTTTCGATGCACATATTAGTTGGGAATTTGCAAACTACGGTACAAGAGGATTTTCTTCTTACTTGAAACTTTCATTTCGTGAGTTGAGGCGATATCAAACAGAAAAATATGAATTGATATTTGATGGAAAATCGGTGTTTAAGGAAGCTTTTCTGATTAGTTTTGCAAATGGAAGTCAATGGGGAAATAATGCCTACATTGCGCCAATAGCTGATATTTCGGATGGTTTGATGGACATCGCTATTCTTAATAAAATTAATTGGCGAAATGGATTGTCGATAGGGTATCATTTATTCAACAGAAAGCTGCACCAAACGAAACATCTTGAAATTATAAAAGCCAAAGAAGTGACCGTAAAACAAAAGCGTAAGACAGCTCATATTGATGGTGAGCCAATTGAATCGGGAACTTTGGTTACCATAAAGGTTAATCCCTTATCTTTGAAAATTATTGTTCCATAACATTTGTAGATATGAGTAATAAAAATAAGAACGGAGGCTTGGTTTATTCAACCAACCGTAATTTAGAATTAAAACCAGTTGACAATACACCTATCCAATCGTTACCTGCAAACCAGCAAAATCTGAAAATCTATTTAGATCGATTAGGTGGTGGCAAATTAGTCACACGCGTTTCGGGATTTATTGGAAATGAAGCCGACTTAGAAGCATTGGGCAAACTTTTAAAACAGAAATGTGGCGTGGGCGGAAGTGTGAAAAACGAAGAAATCTTGCTACAAGGTGACCATCGAGAAAAAGTATTAAAGCTCTTGATGGATGCCAATTATAAAACAAAGAAAGCCGGAGGTTAAACTTCTTTTCTTTCTTTAATCTTTTACTATTTTTTACGAATGTAGATATGTTTGATATTGCCTTTGCCAGTATCTCGTTCGTCAATTTCGAATCTATTGATACTCTTTATTAAGGGTAACATCTTTGGAAACCCATAGTTTCTTGGGTCGAAGTCAGGCTTCTTCTTCAGCATTAAATTCCCAAGCTCACCTAGAAATGCCCAACCATTTTCATCTGCTAAGTCGGTGATGCTATCAGTAAATAGCTTTATAATTTTCGGATCGATATTACTTAAAGGCTTTTTAGCTGTAGATTTGGTGTTTTTTATCTCTTTGTTATCATCAGGCTCTAATAGTGATATGGCTTCTGATTTGAGTATTTCGATATAAATAAATTTGTCGCAAGCGGTGATGAAAGGATTCAGTGTTTTCTTTTCGCCAATTCCAATTACTTTCATACCTGCTTCACGAAGTCGAGTTGCTAGTCGTGTGAAATCGCTATCGCTCGACACAATGCAGAAACCATCTACTTTGCCTGTATACAATATATCCATTGCATCAATGATTAAAGCACTATCCGAAGCATTTTTGCCTGTAGAATAACTATATTGTTGAATAGGTGTGATTGCGTTTTCTAACAATACTTTTTTCCAACCCGATACCGTAGGTTTAGTCCAATCGGCATAAATGCGTTTAAAGGTGGGCGTTCCATATTTTGCTATCTCTTCGAACATCTCTTTGACATTGGCATACGGCACATTGTCGGCATCTATCAGCACGGCAAGTTTTAATTCTTTTTTGTGTTCCATTTGTTATGACCTTTAAGTCTATTATATTGTGTTCTAGGTTTTATCTCGAGCCATTAGGGCGAGCAAACCATTTTTTCTTTCCTGTGTTTCCTGTTGAAGGTTTAGGGCGAGCATGTCCCGAGCTTCTTCTTCCTTTCTCTTGTTTAGGAGCTTTCACAGGGTTATGATCCATTAGCGGGAATGGATGATTATCGATTACGGGGATTTTCTTCGCAATTAACTTTTCTACATCGCGCAAATATTCTTTTTCCTCGGCATCACAAAACGAAAGCGCTGTACCTTTTGCCCCTGCCCTACCTGTACGACCAATGCGGTGAACATAGGTTTCAGGGATGTTCGACATTTCATAGTTAATCACATATTCCAAATCATCAACATCAATTCCTCGTGCGGCAATATCAGTGGCGACTAAGATGCGCGTTGTTTGTGCTTTGAAATTAGTTAATGCGCGTTGACGTGCATTTTGCGATTTATTGCCATGTATCGCTTCGGCTTTGATATTATGTTTAACTAATATTTTCACCACCTTATCAGCACCATGTTTGGTACGAGTAAATACCAAAGCTGTTTTGATATTTTTGTCTTTCAATAATTCGATGAGTAATGCATTCTTGTTTCCTTTATCTACAAAATAAACTTTTTGTTGGATGATATCAACCGTGGAGGAAACAGGAGTAACTGAAACTTTTGAAGGATTGATTAGAATGGTATTCGCAAGTTTTACTATTTCGGGAGGCATAGTGGCCGAGAAAAAAAGAGATTGACGTTTTTTAGGCAACAAGGCTAAGAGTTTCTTTACATCATGTATAAAACCCATATCGAGCATGCGATCAGCCTCATCCAATACAAACAATTCAACATCCTTGAGGCTGATGAACCCTTGATGTATCAAGTCGAGCAAACGTCCTGGAGTAGCAATTAAAATATCAACACCTTGTTGAACTGCCGATGTTTGTGGGTTTTGATTAACTCCACCAAACACAACTGTAGATTTTAGCCCAGTGTGTCGACCATAAGCACTAAAACTATCGCCAATTTGAATGGCAAGTTCTCTGGTAGGAGTAACAATTAGACTTCTGATTTTTCGTTTTTTGTCGTAAACTTTATTTGCCGACAAAAGCTGAAGGATAGGAATAGCAAAAGCTGCTGTTTTTCCTGTGCCTGTTTGCGCGCAACCTAATAAATCGATGCCTTGCAAAACAATAGGAATGGCTTGTGCTTGAATAGGTGTTGGAGTGGTATATCCTTCTTCTTCAACAGCTTTCAGGATGGGTTCAATAATATTTAATGATTTGAATAACATGGTTTAAATTTGAATAAATGTGAGAGTTGAGAACTTCCGTTCGAATGATTTTGGCGCAAGGTACGCATTAATTTGCTGCAAGGGCTGATTTTTGATTTAGCAACTGTATCCTACACGATTAAAAATGTATATAGAAAAGAATTGACATCTCACAAAATCAATCCCTTTTTACTCGATTAAATAAAAAAAAGGTTATTTTTGAAACAAAATTAATAATGTGGAAATAAAGAAACAACTTATTGAAATTAACGGAAGCATCCACATTTCTTGCAAACTATCGGAAGTGTTTGATTTTATTTCAAATTATTCGAACGACAAACATTGGCGAATCATTGTGAAGGAAACTATTATGAACACTGCCCAGGTGGAGAAAAACACTGTGATGAAAGAAACCATATTTTTATCGCGCAAGTACCCAAGCTTCACCTCTTCATTTATATGTACCGAATTTGAAAAAGATAAAAAAGTAAGCACGGAGACCCTACCCGAAGAACAATTCTATTCGAAGAACACCCGTGAAGTAGCGGCTATTGATGACCGCACCACTTGTATAAACTACCAATATGTGTTTGATGTGGAAATGGTAAAATATGCACTTGGTATTGGATTACCAAAATTCCTGATTCGTATGTCTGTTCAGAGAGAGATGAAGACGTATTTAAAAGCACTCAAAAAGGTGATGGAACAGAGCCATATCGAATCGTAATTTTATTAAAAAAAAATTTCATTGTATTTCAATTTTTTTATACCTTTATCCCATCAAAAAGTGGTGAAACAGTAACCCAACGCATTAATGCTTTTTGAAAGAGTTGTTTAATTTCACCTTCTCAGTAATTGAGGAATTATATATAAACATGAAAAAACGAGTACTTCAACTTGTACTATTAATTTTTGTATTCATCTCTGTTTGGTCTACAACGTCCAATGCACAATCACCCGGAGGAATTTCCACAGGTTTACAATTGTGGCTAAAAGCTAATGTTGGTACTACTACTGTAGGAGTTAATCTTACAGGTTGGCAAGATCAAAGCCCTGCTCCAATAGCAGTCACTGTATTTGGTAGTCCTGATTTAATTCCTGTTGGATATAATTATAATCCTTATATCAATTGGACCTTGAGTGGTGCCACAGGAGGCGATTACCTTCATATTCCAAATCATAATTTCCAATCATTCTTTTGGGTTGCGCAATTGAGTAATCTAACACGACCAAGCACACACCTTGCCACTTACGATGGAGTTACTTTGGGTCAACCATGCAATGGATGTCCTATACATGGAGGGGCAAATGGAGGGGTTATTCCTCAATACCATGAATTCGGTTATGGTAGTAGTAATTTTCAAGCAGCAGGTGTATGGCGAAAAAATGGAACAGCATCAGGTATTAGTTACAGTACTCCGCATAGTGGTAAATTTGACATCATCACTGCATTGGGCGCAAGCGCTGTGCCTACTAACGTGTTCATGGGTGGACAAAACAATAACTTACCCGCATTCGATGGTCGTGCTCGCGATTGGTTAGGACCAGTTGGTGAAATCATAGCTTATTCAGGTGCTATCACCACGGTGCAAGCAAATAAAGTAGAATCGTATCTTGGAATAAAATATGGAATCACTTTAGGTGGTAATGGTTCTGCCTCTTTGTTTTATACCAGTCCGAACGGTACCACCATTTGGGCTGCTGGTACAGGGTTTCACAACGATGTGGCAGGTATCGGAAACGATATGATATTAGAAGCATTGAATCAACCAAAATCGCATTCCATCAACATACCTGCTGATGCCGTTATTATGGCGAATGGCAATTTTGCTGCACCCGTTTCATTAGCCGATGGCGAATACTTGGTATGGGGACACAATAACGGCCCCTTCACTTCCACATGTCAGAACTTTTCGCATGGAGGGCCTGTAACTCCTATCAATGCTACTTGGGGAAGAGTATGGAGAACTCAAAAAACAGGAACTCCTTCGGGCAATGTCATCATCGCTATTGATATGAGTATGTTTCAAGGGCCTTCGGGCTTAGGCACAGCCAATAATGCGGATGTGAAACTAATGGTGGATGATAATAATTCGTTTGCTGATGGTTCGGCTGGAGAACATACTTATGTGCCAACAGCAGGATATAGTGCCACTGGAGGACAAATTTATTTCTCTGTTCCTTATGCCGACATTCAAAATGGTGTGGGTTATTTCAAATTAGGATTTGTGGTTAGCCCACCTACTTTGACACTTACTTGCCCTACCACTACCATCTGTGCGGGTACTTCGGTAACGTTTACAGCCACACCTACCAATCAAGGTAGTGCTCCAGCGTATGTGTTTTTAGTTAATGGAGTTGTTGTGTCTTCTGGTTCACCTACGTTTACAACCACTACATTGGCAAATGGCGATCAGGTAACTGCTGTGTTGACATCCAATGCTCCATGTGTGAATCCAAATACTGCTATATCGAATACCATTGTGATGACGGTGACACCTGCTGCTGTGCCTTCAGTAACCACCGTTGCCACCACCACCACCATCTGTGCTGGCAGCCCAATTACCTTTACTGCATCTCCTACCAATGGAGGACTAACACCCGGATATCAATGGTATATAGGAGGAGTGGCGGTACCTGGAGCTAATTCGGCAACATTCACCTCTTCAACCTTAGCAAACAATGATAATGTGACAGTGGAAATGACCACAAGTGCAAGCTGTGTATCACCATTAACTGCTGTTTCTAGTGGTATCAGTATTACGGTGAATCCTGTTTTGGTGCCACAAGTAACCACCGTAGCATCGAGCACCACTATCTGTCCCAATACTTCAGTTACCTTTACGGCAACACCTACTAATGGAGGTACGCCAAGCTACCAATGGTATGTGAATGGAATAGCGAGTGGAAGCAATTCGGCTATTTTTACTACCTCCACTTTAAGCAATAACGATTCGGTGACGGTGGTACTCACCTCGAATGCTACTTGTGTGTCTCCTGCTACCGATACTTCTTCGGCCATCTATATTGCCATAAGCGCAACCCCAGTTCCACTTGTTACCATTTCGTCAACCGATACTACCATTTGTGCTGGAACCTCCGTGACGTTTACAGCAAGTCCTACCAATGAAGGAACCATCCCAGCATATCAATGGCAAGTGAATGGAGCTAATGTTGGTACTAATTCAACTCAATACACCTCTTCTACCCTAGCCAATGGTGATGTGGTAACTGTTACTTTAACCTCGAATGCAAATTGTGTTTCGCCTGCTACGGTTACTTCGGCTGGCATTACCATGATTGTAAATCCTATTTTAATTCCTAGTGTAAGCATTGTGGCCACCACTACTACTATCTGTGCGGGTGCATCGGTAACGTTTACGGCTACACCTACCAATGGAGGTGCAAGCCCTACTTATCAATGGCAAGTGAATGGAACCAATGTGGGTACAAATCCTACCTATACAAGCACTACTCTTGTAAATAATGATACCGTGACAGCCATCCTTACTTCGAACGCCACTTGTGTTGCTCCAAGTATTGATACTTCAGCAGCCATTGTGATGACGGTGAATCCAATCCTTGTACCAAGCGTTAGTACTGTAGCCTCCATTACCACCATTTGTGCGGGCACTTCCGTGCTATTTACGGCAAATCCTACTAATGAAGGCACAAACCCTATTTATCAATGGCAAGTAAATGGTGTGAATGTGGGTATCAATTCGGCTACTTACTCCACCACTACTTTGGCGAATAACGATTCGGTGACGGTGATAATGACTTCGAATGCTACTTGTGTAGCCCCTGCTAACGATACTTCAACCTATATATTGATGACCGTGAATCCGCTTCAAGTGCCTACTATCACCATTTCCTCTACTGACACCACCATTTGTGCTGGAACTTCGGTAACGTTTACAGCTTTGGCTACCAATGGAGGTGCTGCGCCAAGTTATCAATGGCAGTTGAATGGTGCCAATGTTGGATCCAATTCGACTACGTATACCTCTTCTACTTTTGCCAATAACAATAGTGTAACGGTGGTATTGACCTCCAATGCCTTGTGTGCTTCGCCTTCTAGTTTGAGTGCTACACCCATTGTGATGACCGTAAATCCGATACTTGTGCCTAGTGTGACCATTGCAGCGAGTGCTACTACTATCTGTGCAGGAACCAACGTTACCTTTACAGCTACTCCTGTGAATGGGGGACTTTCGCCTAGTTATCAATGGATAGTGAATGGATTGTATACAGGTCCTAATTCTGCTACTTATAATGCAAGTACCTTTATCTCGAACGATGTGGTATCAGTAGTGTTGACTTCGAATGCTAACTGTGTGTCGCCTGCCATCGATACTTCGAACACCATCACCCTAACGGTGAATCCTATAGTAATACCAAGTGTAAGCATTGCTGCCAATGCCACCACCATCTGTGCCGGTACCCTTGTCACATTTAATGCCACACCTATCAATGGAGGCACAACACCAAACTATCAATGGCAAGTGAATGGTGCCAATCAGGGTAGTAACTCACCTAGCTTTAGCTCCGCAGGATTATCAAACAGCGATGTGGTGACGGTGATTATGACCTCGAATGCTCCTTGTGCCACACCGGCCACCATAGCAGCACCGGGCATTACCATGAATGTAACTCCTATGCCTGTGGCGGCTTTCACTTACAATACCGAAAATGTGAATGAGCTGAATCCTTCGGTGGCATTTAATAATTTATCGCAAAACTCCACCAATTGGCTATGGAACTTCGGTATGGGAAATACATCCACCACCGAAAACCCTAGCTACTCCTTCCCTTCGGCTGGCTCGTATACCGTAATATTGGTGGCGAACAACGGAGTATGTAGCGACACCGTTTCGGAACTAGTAGACATTGCTACCATCACCACTTATTTTATTCCAAACGCCTTTTCACCGAATGGCGATGGCCTCAACGATGTGTTTATGATAAAAGGAACGGGTATCTCGAAGAACAATTTCGATATGCGCATCTTCAACCGCTGGGGTGAGTTGATATTCGAGTCGACTGACTTGACGATTGGCTGGAATGGCTGGTCGCATAGCGACTGGATGGCGCAAGAGGATGTATATGTTTATGTAATTTCGTTCGCCCTGAACAACGACCCTGAAAATGTAATGAAACGAAAAGGGAAGATTACCCTTATTCGATAGCAAAAATCGCTACACTATATTATATAGCGTAGCGATACGATGTAGATTCTCGAGAAAACGTTAGGAAATCATATTGATTAGGCTTAGAACCCTACTTCACCTCCTCCTCACAATGAGGAGGAGGCTTTTGGGAGGTCGACTTACCATTCTGACCTTAATGAGAAAGTTAGTTGTTGTTCATCAAAACCCCTTAGGACTTGCAACTAGAATAAAAAGCAAAAAACAAAAAAACTTTAGCGTGATTCATTTACTAACCTTTCTAAATCAATTTAAATATAATGGTAGTACTAAAAACAATTAACGGCACAAAAGTAGATAGGGTAAAAAAACTGTGAAATAGTACAAACCATGAAATAGTTGTAGTAGAAACAATGACAAGAACTCGTTTTGATTGTTTTACTTTAACGCTAAGACACTAAGGAACTAAGTGCGTTTTCGTATATTCGTATTTCGTAAATACAATCTTGCCGCTAAGACACTAAGGAACTAAGTTACACTAAGCACCCCTATTCCCTATTCGCTATTCGCTAATGACTATTACCTATAAAATCCCCTCCCAAATTACCGCTTACTCAGAAAAATGACCGTTCACCCCCCAAAATGATACAGTTCACACAATCTGCGTTTTTTTCTCAAAAATGTATTATATTTTTGTGGTCTAATTTTTTATTCTTCGATTATGGACTCTCATAACTGCTTAGATGTAAGAACTAACAAAGGTGATAGCAAGTGCCTCGAATTGGATGATATTACCTATGTCACTTCTTTTGCAAATGGTATCACCATACATACTGCTGATGGCGACTATACCGATTCTGCTAGCATGGACGATTTTATGGATAGTGTGGCCGAATTCAAAATTTTCTGCCGAGCACACAACAAGTACATCGTGAACATGAACTATATTGATAGTTATAGCAAAACAACTTATGCCCTACAGCTCAAAAACTCTGTCTGCATTAGCTTTTCGAAACAAGGACTTAAAAATTACCTCGAACTTAAAAATCCAATACGATTGAAACGTATGAAGAAACCTAGGAAATAGGGTTATTTAGTTTTTTTTCACCACTAAGACACGAAGAAACACCAAGAAGCACTTAGTAACTATTCGTAGATTCCTACTATTCGTATTTCGTAAAGACAATCTT
>JBAXQU010000062.1:0-20030 GCA_037131555.1 Bacteroidota bacterium | reverse complement strand
GAAAATACCAAATAAAAAAACAATTACTAGCAGAAACCAAAGTGTAATGGATACTTGAAATCGATGCTTGCGGATAATATTATTAATTCTAATCATTGAAGCAACTCTAATCAACTTTAATTGTTAACTGATTTGGAAGGTGTTTCGGATAACCAAATGGTTATTCTAATTTAGTCCTTTAATCAAAACGCCCACCAAAACAGGTTTTGGTTATTCTAAGTATAGATGCAAACAGGCGGAGAGCTATTTTTCTGCTTTTGCCTCGTACTGTTTTTATCTATACAAGCAAGTTCAAAATTTTGTCTCGCAAAATTACTTCATTAATTAGTTTTTCAACTAATCATCATTCCTTTTTTTGAATGATTAATATTATGTCGAAATATGATGGATGTCATTTTTCGCACTCTTTAGATAATCAATAAAAATCTATATGAGTAACAAACTCCATATTTGCAAGGTAATTCAACTGGTGAATTCATTTTTCTACATTCCCACTCTTTTTTAAAAATAGATGTCACAACACAGAATATTTGTTACTTTTGTTCCGTTCTATTCAACGAAATTTTGTTTGCGGAACAATCTCATATAAAGGGGTGTCTTTTAAAAGTACAAATTAAATAATTTGGTTTTTAATTGGCTGAGATTATACCCAATGCATAAATGCTCCAACAGTACTTATGTATACACCTGATCAGGATAATGCCTGCGTAGGGAAGGATAGATTAATTCACAAAGGCTTTAGCCCATAATGGCCTTTATTTAAAAATTGATAAATATCAACAAATGAAAAAAATTAAAGTTTCGTTTTTATTCATGCTTCTTCCTTTCATCACTTACTCACAGTTTACACTAAATGGAAAAATAAAAAATGCTAAAACAAAGGAATCAATACCAGGAGTAACCATTAGTTTCGATAATTCCTTTAAATCAACACAAACAAATGAAGACGGAGGTTTTGAAATTGAAAATATGAAAAAGGGGAATTACATCATCCATTTTTCAATTCTTGGATTCCAATTGCGTACTGATACAATAGAGATTCAAAAAAACAAAACTTTGGAAATAGAACTTCAAGAAAATGTGATACTAATGGATGCCATTATTGTTTCTTCCACGCGTGGTGATGATAAATCAGGACTTACATTCTCTACTATTAAAAAGGAAGAAATTCAAGAACAGAATACAGGTCAAGATTTGCCATACTTATTGAACCAACAAACTTCTGTGGTGACTACCTCTGATGCAGGTGCAGGAATTGGATACACTGGTATTCGAATTCGAGGTTCGGATGCTACCCGAGTGAATGTTACCATTAATGGAATTCCGGTAAATGATGCCGAATCGCAAGGTACCTTTTGGGTAGATTTGCCGGACATTGCTTCTAGTATCGACAATATCCAAATTCAGCGTGGCGTTGGTTCATCTACTAATGGTGCTGGTGCTTTCGGTGGAAGCTTAAATATTGAAACTACTAAGTTGAATCCGAAACCTTACGCTGAATTTAATTCAACAACGGGTTCTTTTAATTCGTTCAAAAACACAATCAATTTGGGTTCTGGTTTATTAAACGATAAGTTTGCTCTAGATGTTCGATTGTCAAAATTAAGTTCAGCAGGATTTATGGATCGTGCGAGCTCCGACTTAAAATCATATTATTTGTCAGGCGCTTATTATGGCAAAAAGTCAATTGTTAAATTTATAACTTTCACAGGATACGAAGAAACTTATCAAGCTTGGAATGGTGTTCCTGAATCAAGGCTGAATGGAGATACTCAAGGAATGCATGATTACATAGCTCGAAATTCATTGGATGCTGAAGATGCTTCAAACTTGCTTAACTCGAGCAGCCGTACCTACAATCAATACACTTATAGTAATCAAGTTGACCATTATGTACAGAATTATTATCAACTACATTTTTCAAACGAATTCAATCGTCATTGGAATTCTAACATAGCCTTGCATTATACCAAGGGAAAGGGCTATTATGAAGAGTACCGCAAAAATGATGCATTAAGCGATTATGGTTTGAATGATGTAACCATTGGTACAACTACGATTACGAAAACCAATCTCATCAGAAGAAGATGGTTGAACAATGATTTCTGTGGCACAACATATTCGCTTAATTATTCAAACACAAAAAACTTTTCTGCCACACTTGGTGGTGCTTACAACTATTATCGTGGCTTGCACTATGGCGAAATTATTTGGGCACAATATGCGAGTAATTCATTTCCGAATAACAATTACTACAGCGACACTGCAAATAAATCTGATTTCAACGTTTATCTAAAAGCAAATTATTTGATTGCCGAAAAATTAAATTTGTATGCCGACCTTCAGTATCGAACTCTCAATTATTCGTTCCTTGGATACAATTCCAATTTGATTAACGTTCAACAGTCGGCTGTGTTATCATTCTTTAATCCAAAGTATGGAATTAACTATGCCATCAACGACAATGTAAGCATTTATGCATCTTATGCCATTGGTAACAAAGAGCCCAGCAGAGATGATTACACTCAATCTACTCCTGAAAGTAGACCAAAAGCAGAACACTTACGTGATATAGAAATTGGGTATAAACATCGAACAAAAAATATGATGTGGACTTTGAATTATTATGCCATGAAATACAAAAACCAATTGGTGCTTACCGGACAAGTGAATGATGTAGGCGCTTATACTCGTACAAATGTTGAGAATAGCTACAGACAAGGAATAGAAGCAGAGTATCTTTTCAAAATAATAAAACAACTCACTTGGATGACGAATGCAACTTACAGTCAGAACAAAGTAGAAAAGTTTGAAGAGTACGTGGATGAATTTGATGATGCTCAAAATTACATCGGGCAACGACACAATACCTACAACACAGCTACTGATTTGGCCTTTTCGCCCGACCTTGTTGCAAGTAGTACCATTATTGTTGAACCTATTAAAAATCTAAAACTGTCCTTTATTTCGAAATATGTAAGCAAACAATACCTCGATAATACTTCGAACGAATCGAGAAAACTGAATGCTTTTTTTGTGAACAACATTAGGATTAATTATGCTATTCATACCAAACTAGTTCGCGAGATTGGTGTGGTAGTTTCTTTGAATAATATTTTCAATCAGCAATATGAATCGAATGGATACACTTACTCTTACGCTTACGATGGGAAACCTATAACAGAGAATTATTATTATCCTCAAGCGGCTTTTAATTTTATGGCTGGATTAAGTTTTAAGTTTTAATCAATTTATTATTCAGATTTTCTTACTTATTTTTGTCGAATGTATAGAACTACTTCTTCAAAAATAGTTTTCGGTTTATTAGCTGGACTTTTCATTCTATTTTTCCTGCTTTCGTATTATTCCGAAGGAACTTTTGACGGAGGCGATGGTATTCTGCATTACCATTTTGCCAGATATGCATGGGCTCATCCTTATTTATTTCTTGATAATTGGGCTAAACCATTTTTTACACTTGTTGCTTCTCCATTTGCTCAGTTTGGATTGATGGGTATGAATGTGTTCAATATTTTATGTGGATTGCTTTCTGCTTATTTATGTTTTCGAATTGCAGTATTTTTCAATGCCCAATATCCTATACTCGTTATTATTTGTCTTAGTTTCTCGGCCATTTATTTTCCTACTCTCAATAGTGGCCTCACCGAACCATTCTTCGGCCTCGTACTTACTTTTTCGCTCTTTCTTTTCGTTAAAGAGTATTTTATCCTGAGTTTTGTTGTCATTTCCTTTTTGCCTTTTGTTCGTTCCGAAGGTTATTTAGTGCTCATGCTTATTGCCTTTGCACTTATTATCAATCGTACACCCATCGAAATCATTTACCTTACCGTTGGTACCATAATTTATTCTATTATAGGTGGTCGTCATTTTCACGATTATTTATGGCTCATTCACAAAAATCCATATAATGGATCGGGCCAAGATGTATATGGACATGGAAGTATTTGGCACTTTGTAAGTGAATACAATCATATATGGGGCGCTACACTTGCATTATTATTTGTAGTAGGTACTGTCAGAATTTTGTCGATGGTTAAAGATAATATAAACAATAGTGAAGGAACAGTAAAAGTGCCCTCCAATGAACTCATAGCAAATTTAATTATCTATTTTGGCTCCTTCTTTATTTATTTCATTGCTCATTCTTTCTTCTGGTCGGGGGGCATTGTAGGGTCGTTAGGTTTGATAAGGGTGATGGCCGCGGTAATGCCTATTTCAGCGATATTGTGTGTGTTTGGTATTCAAGATTTATTGGCGTTCGCATTCCTAAACGAGCGGTCGCGAAACATTATTATCACCATCATTCTCATCCTAATCATCATCACACCTTTTACACAAAACTACTTTCCTTACAAACAAGATGGCGAACAACAATTGGTTTCGCAGGCGGCTGCTTGGTACAATACTTCGCCTTATAAGCAAAAGGATATTTATTTCGCACATCCTTATTTGGTTCACAAAATCAATGTCGACCGATTCGATACTGCACATATACACGATCTCGGATGCCTTTTCCAAACCGCCCCTTCGAAATCGATTAAGGATAGCGCTATTATCTTTTGGGATGGACATTTTGGACCAAACGAAAGCAGAATGCCATTGCAAAAACTAATGAACGATTCCAATTATTGTTTGCTCAAATCATTTGTGCCCAATACCGAAATAAAAGGACTTAACGATTCGCCTTTTGCTATCTATGTCTTTGCCCGACTCCATACCCCAGCTACTACCAAGGTAAAGCTTGATTCGATGGGATACGATTTTGAATTGCCTGCTAGCTCAATTTCAGGTAGTCAATCGTTTGAGGCGAGGGAGGAAGGTAATAAGTTTCTTCGGCTTTTGCCTAGTGATGAGTATGGACCTACTATTAGCCTTGCGCCTTTGGTGCTGAAGAATGCTTACGATATTAGGCATTTGCAAGTGGAGGTGGATGTAAAAAACAATTCGACTCTTGAGGTAGAACCCAAACTTGTGGTTTCGGTGGTAAGGAGTGATGGCACAACGGCTTATTGGCAAAAAATTGATTTCCCTAAGGTGAAGAAGGATGTGGCTTGGCAAAGGTTTTCGCAGGGTTTGGACTTTAGCCCGGCCCAATTTAATGCAACGGATGTGGTTCTTATTTATTTCTGGAATACGAGAAAGAATTCCTTTTCGATTGACAACTTTAGATTGAATTTCTTCGGACAGCGACCTTAGGATTTGCTTTTAAAGTGTAACGCAATGAATGTATGTTAGTTGACAAGGTTTAAAACTTTGTTAGCAATGGGGTTAAGTTTGTTAGTAATGCTTGTCATATTGTTGTCAATGGCCATGATATTGTTGTCAATGGTAATGATGTTGTTGTCAATGATAATGATGTTGCTGTCAATGGTAATGATGTTGCTGTCAATGGTAATGATGTTGCTGTCAATGGTAATGATGTTGTTGTCAATGGCCATGATGTTGCTGTCAATGGTAATGATGTTGTTGTCAATGGCCATGATATTGTTGTCAATGCCCATCATGTGGTTGTCAATGGAGTTGACTTTGTAAGAAATGGTAGGGAAGCAAGCTGAAATGAATATAGGTATTTGATTATTAATGCTTTTTATGTATTAAAAAGGAAAAAAGTTGCTGGTTGGTGAGATGGTTGGGTATACATATATATATAAAGCACCTCTCTCTGCAGGCGCACGAGCTGGCTCAAACAGCCACTGGCTGTTTGCCCTCCTCTGGGCAAGAGAGGGGAGAAGCGTGACGGTTGGAGGAATTTTACGAATTGTTGGGTAACGAAGAGTGATGGGCTGACTAAATGCACCTGATTGTAGTGGAAATCCTTTTTCTTTGTCCTTTTCGGGCAAAGAAAAAGATTGAAACGAAAAGCAGGAGGAAGGGGAACGAAGAGTGATGAACTGCCTGCCCAAAATCTAGTTGTTGGTTGTTGGTTGTTGGGGTGCTTTACGAAATACGAATGGTAGGAATTTACGAATAGCTACTTTGTGTTTTAACGGAAATAAAGTCTCAAATCTTACATCTCAAATCGCGATTCTTTGAACCTTATCCTCGTCCATCTGTTTATTTTTGATAAATTTGCGTCCCTTTGGGTAATAAAATACGAAAATGAATAAAAACAAACCACATCTTCCGTTGATACGCACTACTGCCGAGGTGGCAGTGCGGTTTAGCGAGGTGGATGCGTTGGGCATCGTTTGGCATGGGCATTATGTAAAGTTTATGGAAGATGGCCGTGAGGCTTTCGGTAAGGCGCATGGTTTGGGCTATTTGGATGTGTATGCTCATGGGTTTGCTACGCCTATTGTGAGCTTGGCGTTGGATTATAAAAAAACGGTGAAGTATGGCGATAGTTTGTTGGTAGAAACGACTTATGTGGATACGCAGGCTGCCAAAATAATATTTGATTATAAATTGAGTCGTGTGTCGGATGGAGCGATGGTGGCTACTGGGCGCACGGTGCAGGTGTTTATTGATTTGAAACATGAATTGCACATTACGATTCCTCCTTTTTTTGAAGAATGGAAAAAGAAACATGGATTGATGGTATGATGATGAAAGGAAAGGTATATGTGGCGGGCGACAATGTGGTGTCGTCATTGGGGTTTACGAGTGAGGAGAATTTTGCACATCTGAAGAAGATGGAGACGGGTGTGAAACGGTATAATGATGCAAGTTTATGGATGGAGCCGTTGATGGCTTCGCGGGTGGATGATGTGCGGTTGGAGCGTGAGTTTGCCAAATTGGGCAGTAGCGCTGGGTTTACGAGGTTAGAAAAAATGATGCTGGTGTCGGCAACTGCTGCGCTGAGCGAGAATAAGAAAATAGATATTAGCAGCTCGCGCACTTTAATAATAGTGTCGAGTACGAAGGGCAATATAGAATTGCTAGATAAGGAAGAGGGTAAGCGATTTGAGAAAAAGCGTTTGTACTTGTGGGAAACGGCAGCACAGGTAGCTCGTTTTATGGGTAACCCGAACAAACCGCTGGTGGTGTCGAACGCGTGTATATCGGGTGTGTTGGCCATTATACTTGCCAAACGATTGCTTGATGAGGGTAAGTACGATACGATGGTGGTGATAGGTGCTGATAGTTTGACCAAGTTTGTGGTGTCGGGGTTTCAATCGTTTAAGGCGGTGAGCAATGAGGTGGCAAAACCTTACGATGCAAAGCGCGCGGGCATTTCGCTTGGCGAAGGTTGTGGTACGATGGTATTGACCAATGACGAAACGAAGCTGAACGATGCGGAACGAATACTAGTGATGGGAGGAGCTAGCAGCAATGATGCCAACCATATTTCGGGGCCATCGCGCACGGGAGATGGTTTGCAAATGGCGATAGAGAAAACGTTGAGCGAAGCAATGATATCAGCCGAGGAGGTAGATTATATCTCGGGCCATGGTACGGCTACACAATTTAATGATGATATGGAATCGTTGGCAGTGGCCAATACGCAGCTTGGGGCTGTGCCAATGAATAGTTTGAAAAGTTATTTCGGGCATACCTTGGGAGCAGCAGGCATCATCGAGTCGGTGATGGGAGTGCACTCGATGCGTCAAAACACGTTGATAGGAACATATAATTTCGAGGAATTGGGAGTGCCTGCAACCGTCAACATCATTAAGGATACGCGAGCAGAGGAGGTGAACAATTGCTTGAAAACAGCAGCCGGATTTGGGGGTTGCAATGCAGCAGTATTGTTCGAGAAACTAACTAGCAGAGCAAGAGCGTAATGGAAAACACAACTAAAATAACAGCCGCCTGTGTGATAGAAAACGGAAAGGTGTATGTGAATTCCAAATTGGATTTTACGGCCGAGGGTAGTGCTAGTTCGCTCGATTTTTTGAAGGCGGCTTATACGCATTATCAATTGAATTATCCGAAGTTTTACAAGATGGATAGCTTGTGCAAACTTGCTATGGTGGCTTCGGAGCTATTGATGCGCACCAATAGGATAAATGAGAAATATGCCTCCGAAGATATTGCGCTGATTATTGCCAATGGAGCATCGTCATTAGAAATAGATACCGAACACCAAGTGTCGATAGCCGATGAAGCTAATTTTTTTCCAAGCCCTGCAGTGTTTGTATACACCTTGCCAAATATATTGATAGGCGAAATAGCGATTCGAAATAAAATAAAAGGTGAAAACACCTTCTTTATTTTTGATACATTTGACGAAGATTTCATACATTCGTACACCGACTCGCTGATGAACAATGATAAAGCGAAATGTGTGATAGCCGGTTGGGTAGATTTTTATGAAGATAAATATCGTGCATTTTTGTACACGGTGGAGCGAACCAATGAAGGCGAAGCGCATACCACAACGAATATAAATAAACTAATAGATAATAAATTAAATTTCGAAAGGAATTAGAATTAAAAAAAGAAGAAGCAATGGAAGCGTTAATAGAACAATTGAAACAAGAAATTATTGAACAACTTAATTTGGATGGATTGAAAACAGAAGACATCAATCCAGATACCCCTTTGTTTGGCGAGGGATTAGGGCTCGATTCGATAGATGCCCTCGAGCTGATAGTCTTGCTTGATAAGAATTATGGTTTGAAAATATTGAACCCTGCCGATGGAAAAAAGATATTTCAATCGGTAAGAAGCATGGCAGAGTTTATATCAGAAAACAAAAAGTAAATACAATCCTCCCTTCGAAAAAGAGTAGGGATAATCGTCAATAAATTGATGAGCCAAAAGATTTATGTCACCGGTATAGGAATTATCTCGGCAATAGGAGATAATGTGGAGCAAACCCTCGACTCGCTAACGCGAGGAAAGACGGGTATTGGCGAGCTTGAGCTTATTGATACCATTCATAAAACTAGAATAAAGGTTGGTGAGGTAAAACATACCAACGAAGAATTAATAAAGCGTGTGGGCTTACCTGCCGACACAAAAATAACACGTACCTCCTTGCTCGGAATGATTGCTGCAAAAGAAGCAATGGTGTGGGCAGGAATAAAGGATACGAACGATTTCAGAACAGGAATTGTATCGGCCACCAGTGTAGGAGGAATGGCCATTACCGAAAATAATTTTAATGATTATTTGAATGTTGAAAAAACAGGCGATTTCCTCGACTATATTCTTACACACGATTGTGGTGATAGTACCGAAGTGATGGCAAAGTATCTACACATTAAAGATTATGTGTCGACCATTAGCACAGCATGTTCTTCGTCAGCAAACTCCATAATGCTTGGTGCACGATTGATTAAAAACAATATGGTAGATAGGGTAGTGGTAGGCGGAAGCGATTCGTTGTCGAAGTTTACCATCAATGGTTTTATGACGTTGATGATACTAGACAAAGAGCAATGCAAACCTTTTGATAAAGACCGCAAAGGTTTGAACCTAGGAGAAGGAGCAGGGTTCATTGTATTGGAAAGCGAACGAGCAGCAGCAGGAAAAGAGATTTTGTGCGAATTGACTGGATATGGCAATTCGAATGATGCCTATCATCAAACTGCATCATCGCCCACAGGAGATGGAGCATTTCTTGCCATAGAAAAGGCGCTTCGATTAAGTGGATTGAAACCAAAAGATATTGATTACATCAATGCACATGGCACAGGTACTGAAGTGAATGATTTGTCGGAAGGCACTGCTATACACCGAATATTTGGAGATGCTGTGCCGATGATAAGTTCTACCAAAGCATTTACAGGGCATACACTTGGTGCATGTGGAGGAATAGAAGCGGTACTTTCGGTATTGGCCATCAAATACAATTTAGTTTTTCCAAGTTTGAATTTTACCAATCAAATGAATGAGTTGAAGTTTAGACCAAGCACCGTGCTCGAAACCGAACATCCGATTAATCATGTATTGTCCAATTCGTTTGGGTTTGGTGGTAATTCATCAGCATTAATTTTTTCACGACATTAATCAATGGTAGCCTACATCAAAGGAATAGGAATTGTTTCGCCACAAAAGACGTTCAATACAAAAACGTTTTTAACGGAAATCGTGGAGCATACCACCAATTCGCTGAGGTGTATTGAACCTTATTATCCAGAGTTCATCAACCCTGTGTTGGCTCGAAGAATGTCGAGAACCATAAAGATGGGAATAGCTGCAGCAATGGTTAGTTTGAGAGATGCTAAGGTGGAGATGCCCGATGCAATTATCACAGGAACAGCATTGGGCTGTTGGGAGGATACCGAAAAGTTTTTGGTGGCGATGATTGAAAATTCGGAGCAACTATTAACTCCAACGGCATTCATGCAATCGACACATAACACCGTGAGTTCGCAGATTGCCTTGTTGCTAAAATGTATGAATTATAATTTCACATACGTGAATAAGGGCTTTTCGTTCGAAAGCGCAGTGTTGGATGCAATGATGATGTTGGGTGATTCGGATGCGAAAAACATCTTGGTGGGTGCGCATGACGAAATGACTGAAAAGTATTTTAATATTACCAAGCGTGTAGGGTTTTGGAAAGAAGAAGCCGTTGCGACTTCGGATGTGTTGAGAAGCACAACAAATGGAAGTGTTTCGGGAGAAGGTGCAGCGTTTTTTGTATTAGGAAAAGAAAAAGGTGAAGACGATTACGCTCAACTTCGTTCGCTGAAAATGATATTTGAGCCAGAAAGCGAATACGAAGTAGAAGAAAAAATAAACGAATTGTTGAGTGAAAATGGTTTGAAATGTGCGGACATCGATGTTGTGGTGTACGGTAAAAGTGGAGATGTGAGGTATGATAAGATTTACAATCATCTTGAAGATGCCTTGTTTAAAAATAGTGCATCTGTGAGTTTTAAACCACTCTGTGGAGAATATCAAACATCGAGTAGTTTTGCCTTGTGGGAAGCCGCAATGATGCTGAAAACACAAACCATTCCAACAGCTATTCAGGTAAATAAACAGCCGAAGTCGGAGATAAAAAATGTGCTTATTTACAACCATTTTATGAATACGTATCACACTGCGTTTTTGCTCTCGCAATGTTAGAATTGAAAACGCGAGCATGAATTTCAAAACAACTTCTATTTCTTTTTTAATAAGTGTTTGCCTTGTTGTTCTGCTGAATTATTTCAATCAAATTAGTTTGGTTTGGCTTCTTCTTCCTTTTGTGGTTTACAATGCTCTCATCATTTATGGTTCAGCCACTATTCAATCTGGTTTTTTTGTAAAGGCAATTTGTTGTGCAGAAACGAATGAGAAGATAATTGCGTTAACATTTGATGACGGCCCTCATAAAGAATACACGGCTCAGGTGCTTTCTGCACTGAAAGAGTTCGAAGCAAAAGCAACGTTTTTTGTGATTGGAAAAAACATTAGAGAAAACGAACACATCATTCGACAGATAGATGCAGAAGGACATACAATAGGGAATCATACTTATTCGCATTCTTTTTTTATTGATTTTAAAAGCAAAAAACAATTTAAGGAAGAAGTAAATCGTACCTCTGATGAGGTGAGCAAAATAACTGGAAAACGATTGAGCCTATTTAGACCGCCATACGGGGTTACCACACCCAACCTTGCAAGCGCATCGAAAGATTTGGATTATGTGATTATTGGTTGGAATGTAAGGACGATGGATACGACCAAGGATACTGAAGAAAAGATTTTCGAAAGAGTGCAACAACAAATGAAATCGGGAGCAATTATCTTGTTTCATGATACATCTGAGAAAACGGTTAGAGTTTTAAAACGTACGCTTCAGTTAGCAAAAGAAAATGGATACAAAGTTGTAGGTGTTGACAAGATCATAGAATTGAATACAAATAAAAAGTCGTAAAGTAGTTACCTTATTATGAGAAAAATAGTTTTAGTTGTTTTATTATCATTTCCTGTTGTCTTGTTTTCGCAAGTGCCCAAAGGCTTTTCCTTAGTGAAAGATACAGCAGCATTCAAGCAGAAAATGGATATGCAGTCCAAAATAATCAACTCCATCGAAAGTGATTTTTCGCAAGAAAAATACCTTTCCGTGATGTCAGAAAAGATAATCAGCAAGGGTCATTTTTGTTTTAAAAAGGCCAATATGTTGCGTTGGGAGTATTTTGATCCTTACAAGTACATCATTGCCATTAATAAGGATAAGATGTACATAAAGGATAATGGAAAAGTAAATAAATATGATATTAATTCGAACAAAATGTTCAAGAGCATCAATGAGATGATGATGAATACCGTTCAAGGAAACCTTCTAAATAATAAGGATTATAAGGCGAGAATTTATGAGAGTGAGAAACAGTACTTACTAGAACTTTCGCCATTACAAAAAGGAGCAAAAGATTTCTTAAAGGTGATACAGCTCTATATCGACAAGGCAGACTATGCAGTTGTTCAAGTGAAAATGATAGAGCCAAGCGATGATTACACGAGTATTGAATTCACCAACAGAAAGAACAATCAATCGATTGATGAAACGAAATTTATTCTTAAGTAGTTTTTTGTTTGTTTTACTAGCGGGGTGTTCATTGGGGCACTACAGTCGGTTGAAAGAAGTAAGTCCTCCTGCTGAAGTACTGAAACCCATTTTTGGAGACAATTTCACTTCTTTTCTATTTAAAACCAATATCAGTATTTATAATAAAGAGATAAGTGGATTACTCTTGACCAAACAAATGTCGTCAGGAGATTATCGGATTATTTTCACCACTGAATTAGGAATGAAAATGTTTGATTTTGAATTCAAGGATACATCATTTACTCTACAGTATTGCGTTCCTCAGTTCAATAGACCAACTTTGTTGAAGACCCTCAAAAATGATATTGAAATGTTGTTGATGAATAATATTTCGTCAATGCATAGAAGTTATTATTCAAACAAGGATGAAACCGAAATGATTCATCGGGTTCGAATGGAAAAACTATCAACATATTATTTTGTAGAAAAGGCAACTCAGCAAATTTATAAAATAGAGCGTTCAAGTAAGGTATTCAAAAAAGTAACAATCTCGTTGAATGATTATAAGGAGGGTGTTCCAACCAATATTGTCATTCAGCATAATGATATCAAATTGAAGATTGAATTGAATTTGTTAAAAAGATAACGTGTTGATTTTATCCTTAAGTATAATTTAGACAAACTTAACAGTATTTAAACTTTCCATATAATCGTAATACAAGGGCTTTCGTATCTTTGTACTTTAAAGAAAATTCTATGCCAGATATAATACAACTTTTACCGGATTCGGTAGCAAATCAGATTGCTGCAGGGGAAGTTGTTCAACGTCCTGCATCAGCAGTGAAAGAATTGTTGGAAAACGCCTTGGATGCGGGAAGTTCTTTTATTAAGTTGGTGGTAAAAGATGCGGGCAAAACTTTGATTCAGATTATCGACAATGGTTGTGGAATGAGCGAAACTGATGCAAGGATGAGTTTTGAGCGTCATGCGACATCGAAAATAAAAAAGGCGGAAGATTTGTTTGCAATACGCACGATGGGATTTCGTGGTGAAGCATTAGCATCAATTGCAGCTATTGCACAGGTGGAGCTTCGAACCAAACGCATTGGGGATGAGATAGGAGTGAAGATAGATATTGAAGGAAGTGAAATAAAGAGCCAAGAAGCGTTCAATTGTCCTGAAGGAACAAGCATCTCCGTTAAGAATTTGTTTTTTAATGTGCCTGCTCGCAGGAATTTTTTAAAATCAGATACAGTTGAATTGCGCCATATTATTGAGGAGTTTCAAAGGGTTGCAATTCCGAATCCTCAGATAGCATTTTCATTTCATCATAATAATACTGAAATATTCAACTTGCCAATTGGTAATTTGAAACAACGGCTGATGGCTGTTTTTGGTAGTTCATATAATAACCGTTTGATTCCTGTTGAAGAAAGTACAGGGATTGTGATAATTAAGGGTTACGTTGTGAAGCCTGATTTTGCTAAGAAAACGCGAGGTGAACAATTCTTCTTTCTGAATAAGAGATTCATCAAATCGGCTTATTTGCATCATGCGGTTCAGTCGGCATTTGAACAATTGCTTCCAGCTGATAGCTATGCATCTTATTTTCTTATGTTGGATGTTAATCCAAAATCAATAGACATCAATATCCACCCTACCAAAACGGAAGTGAAGTTTGAAGATGAAAAAGCCATTTATGCTTTTTTGCGATCGGCAATTAAAAAATCATTGGGGCAATTCAATATTGCACCAAGTATCGATTTTAATCAAGAGGCTCATCTTTACAATATGCCAGTGAAGCCTATTGATGGCGTTTATAAAATACCTACTATAAAGGTTGACCCTGATTATAATCCGTTTAATTCAAGCACAGCTACATCGAACCAACCAACAGAAAGAGAGTTGTCGAATCGTGCGAATTGGGAGAAAATGTACAGTAGGCATTCCAATAATCAATTGGAATTTGAAATAAAGAAAGAGGAAGAAAATAAGGAAACAGTTTTTACCGATTGGGACAATGAATTGAAAGAGTCGAATTTGAAATCTTCATACCAACTCCACAACAAGTACATTCTCTCGCATATAAAAACTGGATTTATAATTATCGACCAACAAAGTGCTCACGAACGTATTTTGTACGAACGGATTCTTGATAATTTTGAAAGAAATAAAGCGAGTTCGCAACAAGAGTTGTTTCCAAAAACAATTGAACTGTCAACTACCGATTTTACTTTAATGAAAGAATTGCAATCGGAATTGTATCTTTTGGGATTCGAAATAAATGAATTTGGAAAAAATACATTTGTGATACACGGGGTTCCGGCAGATACTTTAGAAACAGATTCGGTGGCACTGTTGGAACAATTATTGGAAAATTACAAACTCAACTTACAAGAATTGAAACTTGAAAGAAGAGAAAATTTGGCGCGTTCTATAGCACGAAGTACTTCGATTAAATCGGGAAAAGTATTGACTCAAGAAGAAATGAATTTAATTATTGATGAACTATTTGCTTGTCGTATGCCATACAGTTCACCAAATGGGAAACCAACAATCACTACCTTCTCGAGTGAAGAATTAGACAAGAGATTTAAAAAATAAGAAACACTATGAGTTATCAGCAATATCGTCCATCGAGTTTTAGCATTTTGCCACCTGTCGTCAAAAATCTTTTGATTTTAAACGGATTATTTTATCTTGCAACTATGGCCTTGGAAAGCCAATACAAGATGGATTTAGCAGATTTGCTTGGTTTACATTTTCCATTATCTGAAAAATTTCACCCTTATCAATTCATCACCTATATGTTTATGCATGGAAGTTTCATGCATCTTTTTTTCAATATGTTTGCGTTATGGATGTTTGGTAATGTGTTGGAAAATTATTGGGGGCCAAAGAAGTTTTTGATTTACTACCTCATTACGGGAATTGGAGCAGCTCTTATTCACTATACTGTTGTGTATTTTCAGAATCTATCAACTCTTGAATTTATTAATGCATACATCGCCAATCCATCTTTAGCCGACTTTCATGATTTTATTGCTTCAGATCATATCCGCGGTTTTTCACAAGAAATGGTAGACCATTACAATGCCATTATTCCTCGATCTTTCAATAATGCACTTATGGCGAATAACACCGAGGAAGCGTTGCGAATTTCGGTAGATTATATGCAGATTTACAAAACGGATTTTTTAAATGCCCCAGTTGTGATTGGCGCTTCGGGCTCGGTATTTGGAATACTTTTGGCGTTTGGCATGTTATTTCCAAATACTTTGTTGTATGTATATTTTGCCATTCCTATCAAAGCAAAATGGTTCGTAATGATTTATGGTGCAATGGAATTATTCTCAGGAATCCGAGGAGCTACTGACGACAATGTGGCTCATTTCGCTCATTTAGGTGGAATGCTATTCGGGTTTATTTTGATTAAGTATTGGCAAAAATCTAGAAATCGAGGGTTTTAAAATAATCATGGCAAATCAACTACTAGAAGACATACGGCAAAAAATTAAAAATGGTAATGTTATTACGCGTTTAATTTTAGTTAATGCCGCAGTGTTTCTCCTCATCAGTTTATTCCGCATCCTACTTTTGTTTTTAGGAAGCTCGAATGGTTTTACTCATTTTGTCAATGGTTTTATTGCCAACCTTACTCTTCCATTAAGTTTTCAAGGTTTACTTTATAAACCATGGACGCTCATTACCTATATGTTTGTTCATATAGAATTAATGCATTTGTTTTGGAACATGATTACGCTTTTTTGGTTTGGTCAAATTTTAATAAACTTTACCGATTCAAAAAAAATCATTCCACTTTATATACTTGGAGGATTGATGGGTGGCATCATCACCGTTGTTTTAATAAATACAATTCCAATGTTCAGTGTTTATATTGGTTTGCCTTTGCTTGGAGCATCTGCTGGAGTAACAGCAATCATCATCGCTGCTGCCACTTTGGTTCCTAATTTTCAAATGAATTTGATGTTCGTTGGGCCAGTGAAATTAATTTATGTTGCTTTGTTTGTGCTCTTTATTGATGTGTTGAGTGTGGCTTCGTATTCCAATGTTGGCGGCAATTTAGCTCACCTTGGAGGTGCTTTGATGGGATATCTGTTTATTCTTCAGCTCAAAAAAGGAAAGGATTTATCGAAAGGAATGAATCAGTTTTTTGATTGGGTGCTACAGTTTTTTACTTCGAAGCCTAAGAGCAAACTGCACGTGGTGCATAAGCGCCCGATATCTGATGAAGAATATAACTACAACAGAAAAGTAACGCAACAACAAATAGATGCGATACTTGATAAGATTTCGAAATCAGGATATGATAGTTTGACTAATTCGGAAAAAGACATACTTTTCAAGGCAAGTAAAAAATAGCGGATGAAATGAAACCTGTTTAAACTATAGATACACGATAATTGGTAAACGAAACAAATACATTACGCAAGGGGAAACGTTATTATTTTAATAAACTCATCCTACTAGGTAACCACCTTGCGGTATTGAGTTTACTCATCTCATACCTTGCTCCTTATGTGAGCCCGGAGAATTTTTCTTTTATTGCTTTTTTCGGAATATCCTATCCATTTTTAGTTCTTGTGAATTTACTTTTTGTGGTGTATTGGATTGTTTTATTCAAACGCAAAGCTTTTTATTCACTGGTGATAATTCTTGCTGGTTTTGGAATGGCACATCGTTATGTTCAATTTAGTTTTAGAGGTTCTCCTGATAAATCGAAAAAGTTGATGAAGGTAATGTCTTACAATGTTAAGGTTTTTGATTTGTACAATTGGAGCCATAATGTGGAAACTCGTGCAAAAATGTTTAACCTTATTAATGACGAAAGTCCCGATATAATGTGTTTTCAAGAGTTCTTTTCGCGCGATAGTAGTAAGTTTAATAATTTGGATACACTACTTAAGTTTCAAAAAGCAAAGTATAGCCATGTGGAGTATACCACCAATTTAAAAGCTTCGCGTCAACATTTTGGTATCGCTACTTTTAGCGCTTACCCTATTGTTTCGAAAGGAAAGATAAACTTTGGATACCTTGGAAATAACGTTTGTATTTACTCGGATATTAAAATGGGCAACGATACGATACGTGTTTACAATATGCATTTGCAGTCGATTGCATTCAGCAAAAGCGATTATAAATATGCGGAAGAATTGCAGAAAGATATCGAATCGGAAGACATGACACAGTCGAAAAATATTGTTAGAAGATTGAAAAAAGCATTCATAAAACGCGCTAAACAAGCTGATTTGATTGCAGCCAGCATAGCTACGAGCCCCTATCCAGTTCTTGTTTGTGGCGATTTTAACGACACTCCTGCTTCGTATTCATACAGTACCATATCCAAAAATCTTTCGGATGCATTTATTGAGAGTGGCAATGGGTTCGGGAAATCTTATATTGGTATCTTCCCGTCATTTCGTATTGATTATATACTTCATAACAACAAGTTCAAAGCGTATAATTTCAAAACCATTAGAGAAGAATTGTCAGACCATTTCCCAATTGTTACTTATCTCGAACTTCAATCGACTAATAAGTAAATCTGTCAGAAACGATTGCTCACTAATCAATAGAGTTGTTCGATAAGTGAGCAAAACTAGCTTGGTGTGTACCCAACCCAAAACTATCCTTTTTTTACCTTTTTTAGATTTAGTAAATTGAGTGAATTAATATGCAATCCGGAAATATTGTTTTGAATAAGTCTCACCGCTTCGTCATAATATAAAACTAGAACCGGAGCTTCGTTCATTATTAGACTATCCATTTTTCGGTAATTTTTTAATCGAATAGAATCAACGGTTTCTTCTTCTGATTTTTCGTATAAACTGTCGAACTCTTTATTTTTGAAATGCGTATAATTAAATCCCTTTGGACTCCAGTTTTTCGAATAGAACAAAGAAAGGAAATTCTCCTCGTTAGCATAATCAGCTACCCAAGATTTTCTAAAAAAATTGATTTTCCCATTTGCTGCTGCTTCGGCCAATACAGAAGATTTCTGGACATCAATTTTAACTCGAATTCCAAATTCGCTCAACTGCGATTGAACATATTCGGCCAATTCCAAATATTGTTCGCTAGTAGCCAGCGTTATTTCGGGAAGTCCTTTACCATTGGGATAGCCAGCATTGTTCAATAATTTTCTTACCATCTCGGGATTGTAATCGTATCCAATCAAGTTCGAGCTATCGAAAGAAGGTAATCCAGGAGGGATAAAGCCAGCAGTGCCTGCTATCCCTAGGTTTTTGCGAAGGTAACTCACCATCTTTTTCCGGTCGATACCGTAATTCATTGCCTGTCGCACGTCTCGCAATTTTAGTGGTGAGGTTTTCACCACTGTCATACCTTCGTCAATCACAAAACCAAGATAATCTGTTTTCAAAAAAGGAGTGCATTGCATCGCGAAGCTATTTTTGTACTTATCATTTATTTTTCCTTCAGGCGTAAGCACTTCATCCGTATTGATGGCATCTATCCCCGAAATCATATCCGTCTTTTTGTTCAAAAAATTGAGGAACGCAGTTTCTTTATCTTTGATGAATGAAACAGAAACAGCATCTAAATAGGGCAATTGGTTTTGTTGTTCATGTTCGAAATAATTTTCATTTCTTAGCAATACAATTTTCGAATCATTCTCCCACAGCTTGAACTTGAAAGGTCCTGTACCTACAGGGTTTCTTCTGAATTCTTCACCATACATATCGATGGCTTCGCGAGGTACAACCGAAAAGTATTTCATACATAGAATTCCAAGAAAAGGTTGAAAAGGTTTTTTAAGATGAATCATAAACGTGCTGTCGTTAGGTGCTTCAAATGCCTTTCCATTTCCATTCTCTATATAACTCAGCAATGTGGTAGCACTCGAAAGTTTTGCATCAAACAGTCGGTTGAACGAATACACAAAGTCATTGGCAGTCACCTTTCTTCCTGTATTGCCCATGAAACAAGGATTGTTGTGAAAAACCACATCGCTTCGCAAACTAAACGTATAGTTTATTTTGTCGTCCGACAAACTCCAACTCTTCGCAAGCGAAGGTTTTATATGTAACGAATCGTCCAACTCAACCAATCCGTTGAACAATTGATTAACAATACTGATGTTCTCGAAACTTACCGCAGCGGCTGGGTCAAGAGACGTTACCGTTCCAATCTCATTGTATCTGAAAACGGTTCGCTTGTCTTTTTGTTTTTCATCAACATTGCACGCAAGTAGGCAAAGAAGGGGTAATAAATGGCTTATTTTTCTTAGCATTCGATTAATAAAATTTCTTCTTCCCAAATGTATGAAATAAAGCATACCAAGAAAATGGTGAAGTGAAAGAATATCTTAACTATCAATTGTGAAGAAATAAATTTGAGTTTCTTCATTTGTAGAAATAGTATTTCGAAAAACTATTAATAAAATAGTGTTTAAAATCGCGTAAATTAAAAACACAGAACTTGATTTAGTGGTTTAAGCGATTATTCTCAAGAATTGGATTATCCTTTCATTTTTTTAAAATGCGTAATTAGAGTTAAGATTAATTTTTACTCTTTATATATAGGTACGAATCCTTAAATTTCCTTTCGCTATAGCTTTGACCCCTTTCGCTATAGCGGTGACCCCTTTCGCTATAGC
>JBAXQU010000061.1:0-20304 GCA_037131555.1 Bacteroidota bacterium | reverse complement strand
CTTTTTCATTTCGTGTCAAATTTAAGATTTTGACACAGTTTATTGAATAGACTCCCCAAATTAGCTTCAACCGAACTCAACTTAAACACAATATCAAACAAAATAATTACAATTAAATAATAAATATCATGAATAATACATCATCAAATCAGGTTTCAGCAATCCTTACCATCATGCTTTAAGCCACAGTAGGCATTACCGTTATTATTTATGGGTGTAAAAAAAATACAGAAAAATGTTATTATTCATTTGTTCGAACAATTGAATAATAGAACAAATGAATATTTGCCGAATTGCCTACTGCAAAATCGAATAATTGCCCTTAGGGTCTTAGCGGTAAAAGAAAAATGTCAACTAAGAAATCCTACTCCAGTTGGTACCCGTTTTCATGCTTCGTTGGTATTGAGCAGCAATGGCAGCGTTTTCGGGTTTAGTAAGGTTGATGTCGTCAGTAAGCAATTCGGCAACAAGGTTTCGTGCTGCATACAGTAGTTGTGCATCTTTGGCAAGGTCGGCAATGGCCAGGTCGAGCACTCCACTTTGTGTGGTACCCGCCATATCGCCTGGTCCGCGGAGTTTCAAATCCACTTCCGCTATCTCGAACCCATCGTTGGTGCGCACCATGGTGTCCATGCGTAGGCGGCCTTCAGCCGATAGTTTAAACGATGTCATGAGGATGCAATACGATTGTTCGGCTCCGCGACCCACTCGTCCGCGCAATTGGTGTAGTTGCGAAAGCCCAAACCGTTCGGCACTTTCAATCACCATAACGGAGGCATTGGGTACATTCACTCCTACTTCAATCACCGTAGTGGCCACCATGATATGGGTTTCGCCTTTCACGAATCGTTGCATTTCAAAATCTTTGGCTTCGGCTTTCATCTGTCCTTGCACAATGCTCACTTGGTAACCAGGCGCAGGAAAAGCCCTTGCAATGCTTTCGTATCCATCCATCAAATCTTTGTAATCCATCTTTTCCGATTCTTTGATGAGGGGATACACCACATATATTTGTCTTCCGAGGGCAATTTGTTCGCGCATAAATCCAAACACACGGTCGCGGTGAGTATCGAACCGATGAATGGTTTGTATGGCTTTTCGTCCGGGTGGCATCTCGTCAATGGTGCTCACATCAAGGTCGCCATACAGGGTCATGGCCAATGTGCGAGGTATGGGAGTAGCGCTCATAATCAAAACATGTGGTGGTTGAATATTTTTCGCCCACATCTTGGCGCGCTGTGCCACCCCAAAGCGATGTTGTTCGTCAATCACCACTAATCCGAGGTTTTTAAATTTCACTTCATCCTCTAGCAAAGCATGAGTGCCAATGAGGATGTGCATTTCGCCCGATTGCAACTGAGCATGTAATGCATTTCGATGTTTTGTTTTTTTCGAACCGGTGAGCAAACCTACCACAATGTTTTGTTCGGCAAGCAATTCCGAAATCGTTTGAAAGTGTTGATTGGCGAGTATTTCGGTAGGTGCCATCAAGCATGTCTGAAATCCATTGTCCATAGCTATCAACATGTTCATCAATGCCACCAAGGTTTTCCCGCTACCCACATCGCCTTGCAGCAGGCGGTTCATTTGTTTGCCACCGCCCATGTCCATGCGTATCTCTTTTATAACGCGCTTTTGAGCGTTGGTCAATTGAAACGGAAGGTGATGATTGTAAAACGTATTGAAAAAATCGCCCACTTGCGAAAACACATAACCACGCGTGGTGGTTTCGCGCAGGCCTTTTTGTTTGAGTAATTTTAATTGAATAAAAAACAATTCTTCGAACTTCAGCCTGAACTCAGCTTTTTTCAGCATCTCTGCATTTTGCGGAAAATGGATTTGTTTCATGGCTTCGGCTCGGCTCATCATTTGATAACGGCCAATGATGCTTTCCGAAAGGGTCTCGTCCATCCGATAATTAGGCATGCTTAGCATCGATTTTATCAATCGTGCTATGCCTTTCGAGTCGAGGCTTGCGCGTTGTTTTAGTTTTTCGGTGCTGTTGTACACGGCTTGCAAACTACTCGCAAGGGTTGTGTTTTCGTCACTTACAGGGTCTATCTCGGGATGAGCAATGTTGAACTTTCCTTTGAACTCAGCAGGTTTTCCAAACACTACATATTCGCTGGTGCCATTGGGTTGAATGTTGTCGGCAAACCATTTCGCCCCTTGAAACCAAATGAGTTCAAGCTTTCCGGTATCGTCCATAAAAGTGGCTACACAGCGCAACTTTCGTTTTTCGCCTTGCAACTTAATGCCTACTATTTTTCCGCGCAACTGCACATAGGCCAAGTCGCTGTTTACATCTTTTACCTTGTAGAACTTTGTTTTATCGACATACCTAAAAGGATAGAACTGCAACAAATCTTTAAACGTATATACGTTCAATTCTTTTCTTAGGAGTTCGGCACGATGTGTACCCACTCCTTTCAGAAATTCTATGGAAGTATCTAAAAATGTTGTTTGCATAATCCACTGCGAAAATAGATAAATTCATTGGTATATTTAATGCAGAAGCTTCGGACGAACTAAAATGCAAGCATTATAAGGTTTTCAATCGTAATCGGATTATCTGTCTTTTATGGAATTCAACCGCTTGGCTGCAAGTAGCTGGTCGTAGTTGGTGCCAGCAGCACGATGATATACATAAATGGTATAGTCGTTCTCGGTATCGTAGTGCATTCCTTCTATCTCTGTTTGGTCGGCCACTGTTTCGTTAGTTTTCAAACTCACGTATTCATAATTGTAATAACCTTGTTTGAGGTAGAGGGTACATTCGTATCCAAATCGCTCGGCATTGTAATGCATTAAGTTCTCGGTAGTGCATTGCCAATTGTTGAATGCACCGAACACATAAATATTCCCATCGCTATAGGCATTGTCTGCCGAGAGGAAAAAATTCACCGAACAATAATCAGCTTCGTTTTCGGCATTGGTGCCTTCTTGCACTTTTACCAAATAGTTTCCATTCATATCCGTATAGGTCGAATACCTTTTGGAGGAACGCTTTTGGTCGGTCATCAAATACACATGAAATCCAGCAGTATCTTTTTTTATCGCCTTTACATATTCTGTTTGATACCGAAAACTTTGAATGTCGAAATAGCGAAACTCATTGCCACCATCAAATACATTTTCTTCGTCATAATCATAAATCAAATCATCATCGCGAATCATGATGGGTTTCAAATTGTTTTTCTGATTGTCCCATCTGTTGTTTTGTGTGATCACTATTTTCAAATCGCCAAACGGATCGTTGATGGGGTAGTCGGCATGATTGACAGTAAAGTCAATTTCTTGCTTAAAACTTCTATACTCAACCATGCTTGCAGGTTTCACACGTGCGCTCACCGTAACTTTATTCTGAAAAATTACAAATCGTTTGGTAAGCACTATATTTTCGGGCTTTCCGTCTTCATACACTTTTAGTAAATAGTTCCCCGATTTTGTAAATCGCAGGTTCGAATTCGGAAACACCGCATAATAATAGGTATAGCTTTGATATGTATTGAACGAATATTTATAGTCGGAAATAATATTGTCCGAAAATCCTTCAATAAAATCGGAAGTGCTTAAGTCATCAGGTGTCCAATTGGCATTGCAGTGTACAAAAGTGTACATAAAGTTTTTGTATCCTCCTTCCATATCGTCAAAATTCAACAACAAACTTCCTTCCGATTCTAAATTAAGAATAGGTTGCGAAAGTTGAAAATTAGGGTCGCGCAATTGAACTGTTCGGATGTTTTTTTTGTATACAAAATCTTCGCATCGCAAATTGTTTCCTGCTTTAGCAGTCGTATCTACCATATCTTTCCACCATGCCTTTTTTTTGTTTTGCGCCAATGAGCTGAACGAAACCACAAGTACCACACTACATACCAGCCAACGTAACAAAGTGTGAGGGGTATTCGTATTCATGTTGTAGCGAGGTAGTTTACTATTTGTGATTTAAAGTATCTGTTTTGAATGCTTCATCCACCTGAGCATTGCATGCGGTGTGTACAAAATACCAAATGTTGTTGGTAGCAATGCTATTGTTGATGGCAATTTCCGAATACGATGATTCTCTTTCGCTAATTGGTATGGCTTGCAAACCACCTCTAAAGGTGATGAACAGGGCAATAGGAATACCAAGCATAAGCGAAATTCGTACTCTTGAATTATCAATAGGGTAAGAAAAACTGATCACGTATTTTCGATACGCTCTAATGCCTATGTATGCAAACACGGCCACTGCAAATAACAAAAGTAAAATAGACCAAAACGAAAAGAAAGGATGATTTTGAGGAGAAAACAAGAGATGTTTAAATGCTCTGTACCCAAGCAAGGTATTCCATTCGCCATATATTTTTAAATTAAAAATGCTAAGCACTGAAGTAATAATAATGAGCAAACAGTTGAAAGCTAAATTCAGTAAATGGATCAATCTGCTTTTGTGGTATTGCTGAAAAGTCCATAACACGAAAGGAATAATCATCGCAACACTTGCTGTCGAAAGGTCTAAGCGAATGCCATACAAAAAGCTCATTCCTGTTTCGCTATGCTGCCCATCAAGTATCTTGGTGTGGTGGTAAACAATAAAAAGCATTCGAAACATTGCAAAATAAGCCATCCAAAAGATAGCCAACCGGACTAAAAAGTGAATGTGAGATTTTTTCGAATTCATTTTTTATTCGAGATAGAGTTGTCCTGAACTAGTTAGTTTCTTTTCTACCGTAGTTGGATGATTGTAGCAGTATACATCGCCATTCAAATCGATATGACAAATAAGGTAATCGCTAGCACTTACATAACACAATCCGGTGGTGAAAGTGTGTAAATAGGTTTTAGAGGTTTGTAAGTTTCGGCAATTCAAAAACGAACTTCCTCCAATATCAGCATCGTGCTCGTGGGTACTACCACTCAATGTTACATCGCCATATCCAAAAATATGTGAGGTGACTAAGGAGTTGTTCACCATTAGGTCTATATTTCCAGAACTCTTTATTTGTAGGTCGAAAGCAGGGGTCGTAATAGTGTTCAAACTTTTTATTGTTCCCGAACCATTCGAGGTTATGTATTTTATAACTGGCATCTTTATATATACATTCAAGGGCTTGTTATAGCTTCGTGTCCAGTTGCATCGGTTTTTATTTCGTATAAATAAGGTACCATCTGCCACTTCAGTTTCTATTAGCCATCCAACATTTTTTCCTGCTTCCACTTCCACATCAAAGCTCGAATCTTGAGTGATAAATACATTTACGTTATCCTCGAGATAGATTTTATCAAAATTACTTGCCCATCTTTTTGTGGTTTCAATATTTCCTGTACGTTTTATACAGTCGCACATGTTTTCCTGCTTACATGCCGATACAAAGAGTATCACCAGCATTGAAAGCAGAAAGGTGAATTTTTGTTTGATTTGTTTCATCGTAAAAATGTTTAAATTCTTATAATTGATATCCTATTCCCCATTCGAAATAATCGGCAACAGCCCAATGTGTAATCAAAGTCACGTTTGCAATCAAATGTTTTGTTACCATGTATCTCAATCCAACACGATGGAAAAATCTTCCATCATAATTTCTGTTGTCGTAAAAATAGACTCCAAAATCTATTGGTAGCGAAAGGCGATGCATATTAAAAGAATAACAAAACTTAACTCCAGCACGAAGTAAATTGGGTGTCGAAAAACTCAACGAATCTTCGCCCAACACTTTCTTCAGCGAATTGTTATATGACATTTCTATTCCTCCTCCTATTTTATTTTTATGGTTCACTGTCTTATAAAAATTCACCATCAAACCATAAGCCGTGTAGCGCTGTGTGCCTGGAGGCATCATTTCTTTTAAACCCATCACACCGATGATGCAAGGGTGCCATTCTTTTTTAGCACTCGCTATGGAGTCTTTCTTAAACTGCATGTTTTTGTTTCCAAACACATAACCAACACCAAGGTTGATGCTCGCCATGTTCAAACCAAGGTTAGGTGTTTTAATAGCACCGTTCGAAGCATGACTTAAACCAACACCTGCATCCAATCTCCACGATTTTGATAACGCTACTTCTGTATTCAGGCGTAAATTAACAAAAGCATTAACATGCGAACCGATGGCATTTTCCTGATGATTAGTTATTCTGTCGAATGGACGGGTGATGTAACACAAGCCTAAACCCAAACGAAGATTTAAACTCATTCTTTTACTAAGTTTATTCAATCGAATATTGGTATAAGGATAAAGGGCTTCTAATGTTCCTAATTGTTGAGGGTTTCCCAAATCTAGGTGCAAGGCACAAAATCCAATTTCGGGATATTTATATAGTTGATGCCAAGGTTTGCTTCCATCTGTTTTATAAACATAATTCAATTCTGTGCCAAAAAGATGGCCTTTAATCAAATGTGTCATATTGCTATGATGAGCAATAGCAAATCCAGTTTGACCTTGTACCGACAAAACAAAATCCTTGGAAGGGGAGTCTTGAGCCTGCAATATTAAAGAAACAAGAATAAAAATAGAAAGGATAATTAATTTAAATTGTCGAACCACTGTTAAATAAAAAAAATATTAATTGCTTACGCTGATAAGGCGCACAAAATTATTAAAATTATTGGCATACACTAAACCAATACAACTACATTTGTGTTTCAAATATTAAAAACGAATGGAAGAGAAATTAAAAGCCTTTGAACGATTACTAAAAATAATGGACGATTTGCGCGAACAATGTCCATGGGATAAAAAACAAACCATCGAAAGTTTGCGACATCTTACTATTGAAGAGACGTATGAATTAGCAGATGCCATCATGGATAAAGATATGACCAATATTAAAAAAGAATTGGGCGACATTCTCTTGCATATTGTTTTCTACGCACGTATTGCTTCCGAAACAAATGACTTTACCATCACCGATGTGATTAATTCGCTTTGCGAAAAATTAATTCATCGTCACCCTCATATTTATGGAGATGTAAAAGTGAATAACGAAGAGGATGTAAAACAAAACTGGGAAAAACTTAAATTGAAAGAAGGTAATAAATCGGTGTTAGGTGGTGTACCTGTCTCGTTACCTTCGTTAATTAAAGCATCTCGTATACAAGAAAAGGCTCGTGCTGTTGGTTTCGATTGGGAAAATCCAGGACAAGTATGGGAGAAGGTTCAAGAGGAAATAAACGAACTAAGGCACGAAGTTGAGTCGAACGCTCCTCTCGATAAAATAGAGGATGAGTTTGGTGATGTGCTGTTCTCGCTGATCAACTATGCACGGTTCGCAAATATCAATCCTGAAGCAGCCTTAGAGAAAACGAATAAAAAGTTTATTAAACGCTTTCAATACTTAGAAGCAGGAGCTGCTAAGGCCGGAAAACAACTTAGTGATATGACCTTAGCAGAAATGGATATCTACTGGAACGAAGCCAAAAAACTATCGTAACCAATAATAATGAATTTTCTCTCTCACCTTTATCTCGCAGGCAATTCCGAAGGCTTAATCATTGGTAATTACATTGCCGATTCGGTGAAGGGTAGTCAGTTCAATAATTTTTCGAAAGAGATACAACAAGGAATTCTTCTGCATCGAAAAATTGATACGTTCACCGATTCTCATCCCATGGTGGAACAAAGTAAACAGCGATTGCGTGAGAAGTATAAAAAATATGCAGGCGTTATTGTTGATATATATTACGATCATTATTTGGCTATCAATTGGAATCAATATTCTAATCAAGAGTTGGAAAGTTTTGTGACGGATATTTATGTCATCATCAATTCAAACCACTCATTACTTCCCGAAAAATCGGTATTGTTTACTAAATATATGCTCGAACATAATATACTTGTGGGATATTCTAATTTAGAAGGGATAGATCGTGTGCTAAGGGGAATGGCAAGAAGAACTTCATTCGAATCGAATATGGAGAATGCTATCGATGACTTAAAGGAACATTTCGATTTATTTGAAAATGAGTTCAAAATATTCTTTCCCGAACTTCAGAATTTTGTATCGAAAGAAATTCAAAACTCGTATAAATAATTTTAAAGGCTCATTATTTCCCTTAGTCTTGCCGCTTGTCTTCGCGAGAGTTCTATTTTTTCTCCCCCCCTTAAGGTTACCATTAAACCTCCACTGAACCAATTTTCAATTTCTTCTACCCATTTAAGGTTGATGATAAACCTACGGCTGGCTCTGAAAAATGTTCTGCTATCCAATCGGTCTTCCAGGTTGTTTAACGAACGTAAAATAAGTGGTCTGTTGTTATCAAAATGCACTCTGACATAATTTCCTTCCGATTCAAGAAGACGAACATCACTCAGCTTTACGAACCAACATTTATCCCCATCTTTCACAAACACTTGATCCTTGTCTGATAATAAGTAGGTAGGAGCATTCACATCACTATTTTCTAATCCTTCTTTGTTTAATATTTTTTTCACTGTCTCCGCCAAACGGGTAGGTTGAATTGGCTTCAATAAATAATCTAAGGCATTCACTTCGAAGGCTCGTATGGCATACTCGTCATAAGCAGTAACAAAAACCACTTCGGGCACCCCACTAATCTCTTCTAATAATTCAAATCCGTTTTTTCCAGGCATTTGGATGTCTAAAAATAATACATCAGGTTTTAGCAACAAAATAGCTTCCTTTGCTTTTTCAGCATTTGCCGCTTCTGCTACCACTTCTATTTCTGGATAGGCCATCAATAGGTTTTTGAGCTCTTGTCGGGCTAGTCGTTCATCATCAATGATTATCGCTTTCATAACTAATTATTTTTTTAGGTATTATCAATTCGGTTAATACTACATTCTTTTTTTCGTTTTGTATTGTCAACGAAGCTTCTTTGCCATAAAGTAAGAGTAAACGCTGACGAGTGTTTTTTATACCAAAACCTGAATCGGTTTCAATGCTATCTTTTAATTCTCCACTGTTCCTGATTTTAATGATTAATTTGTCATTTTCTACTGCAGTTTCTAGTTCAAGTATTCCTCCTTCTGTGAGTTTCGAAATGCCGTGTTTTATTCCATTCTCCACAAGTGTTTGTATCATCAACGGAGGTAATTCAAATTCAGAACTCTTCGCATTTAATTCCATTCTTATACTCAATCGTTCTTCATATCGTATCGACTCCAAAGCAAGATAATCATTTACAATTTTCATTTCTTCTTCAAACGAAATCACTTTGTTTTTCCCCATCTGCAATGTGTTTCGAAGCAGGTTGCTGAGTTGAGTTACAGCTTCTTTGGCCTTTAAGGGTTCTTCGTCTATCAATGCTCGTATGCTGTTCATAGCATTGAACATAAAATGTGGATTGAGTTGAGATTTTAATTTGTTCAATTCAATTTCATTAATTGAAGCTTGCCATTTGAAATTTTCGATTTCAGCTTTTTTATAGTTCTGGATAAAATGAAACAGAAAATAAATAAGCGACCAGAAAAAATAAACAAAGGCCAGATTTAATACTCCAGATGCAATAATGACATTATTCAAGTGTTTGTTGCCAGCTATGTTTAATAATGATTCGAGCCCGAATTGTCCATAATCGTGCAAGGTGGCAATGAGGATGGAGGAAAGTATCACTAGAGGAATAACTAAGAGCGTTTTTAGTCTTAGCCAACCGAGCTGAAGAATGAGGTTTCGGTAAAGATGAGAAATGACAACACCGAAGGAGAAAAGAAAAAATTGACTATAGGCAAAACTAAAGGTGAGTGTACCATCTAGTTTTGCAAATAAACATTGTAACAGAACAAACGTCATCCACCCACCAAACTGACAAATCCAATAAAGATTTCTTTTAGTCATGATTCGAGAATGATTGTTTATTTTAAATGAATAAATAAGGGAATGGCTGCTACGGTGCCATTCCCTTTGTTGAAATAAACTTACTATAAGTTGATATAGTTATTAAATTTCGATACAAGATAACAACCAATTCAAATTGCAAATGATAAATTTACACAAGAGGCAAATAATCGATATTAACGGTAAAAATGATTATGATTCATTAACAGTGATTTTCTCAATCACATCTCCTTGACGAATTTGGTCAACAATTTCAATACCCGAAACTACTTTACCAAAGCAAGTATGATTCCTGTCTAAATGCGCTGTTTGATTTCTATCAAGTACGATAAAAAACTGTGAACCCCCTGTATCTCTTCCTGCATGTGCCATTGAAAGTACACCTTTGTCGTGATATTGGTTGTCACCTGTTAATTCACATTTTATTTTGTATCCTGGTCCACCTGTCCCTGTCCCATTAGGGCATCCGCCTTGAACCACAAATCCAGGAATCACCCTGTGAAATGTTAATCCATCGTAAAACCCTTTTTTTGCTAAGTCGCAAAAGTTTTTAACTGTTCCAGGAGCATCTTTTTCATAAAACTCCACTTTCATTGTGCCTTTGGCTGTTACTATTTCTGCTTTCATTATTTTATTATTTAAGGGTGCAAAGATAAACGAAGTTTTGAGTTAATTATTCAATCAACAATAATGAATTATCAATGAGAGTTTCAATTCATTAAAAAAATGACCTACCTCATGTTCAGTGAATTACTTTCAAAAAACTATTATTAATTTAACTTTCGAATTCCTATTTCTTTTATAATTTAGCACCCAATAAATTTCTAACACTTTAAATTCATAATAAAATGAAAGTAACAATAGTAGGAGCAGGAAATGTAGGAGCAACCTGTGCCGATGTAATATCTTTTCGTAAGATAGCTTCAGAAGTAGTATTATTAGACATCAGAGAAAACTTTGCAGAAGGTAAAGCACTTGATATGATGCAAACTGCAACATTAATTGGTTTTAACACTGCAGTGAGTGGAAGCACCAATGATTACGCAAAAACCGCGAATAGCGATGTGGTTGTGATAACTAGTGGAGTGCCCCGCAAGCCTGGTATGACTAGAGAAGAACTAATTGGCATTAATGCTGGTATTGTGAAAGGTGTTACGGAAAGTGTCTTGAAACATTCACCAAATGCAATTATCATAGTAGTAAGTAACCCAATGGATACAATGACTTATCTTGCTTTGAAAGAAAGTAAGTTGCCTAAAAATAGGATCATTGGAATGGGAGGTATTTTGGATAGCGCACGTTTCAAATGTTATCTATCATTGGCAATGAAGGCTTCTGCTAATGATATTGAAGGAATGGTAATCGGTGGACACGGAGATACTACAATGATTCCTCTAACTCGTTTATCCTCGTACAAAGGTATTCCTGTATCTCAGTTTTTGAATGCTGATGGATTAAAGAAAGTTGCAGCTGACACAATGGTAGGAGGTGCTACTTTAACGGGGATGTTAGGAACTTCTGCTTGGTATGCTCCAGGAGCGGCTGTTGCTGCTTTGGTTGATAGTATACTAAATGATCAGAAAAAATTATTCCCTTGCTGCGTTTATTTAGATGGCGAATATGGCCAAAAAGATATCTGCCTTGGAGTTCCAGTAGTTATAGGCAATAATGGTTGGGAAAAAATTGTCGACATCAATTTGAATGATGAAGAAAAAGCTGCGTTTAACAAAAGTGCTGATGCAGTAAGAAATATGAATAATATTTTGAGTACGATTGCCATTTAATCTAATCAAGAGCAATTAAAAGCGTATGCTTTTCTCGAAAAGTATACGCTTTTTTTATACACATATTGTCCATTATGAAATCAAAATTACCATTAAAAATTGTCACCATCGCACCTGATAGTTTCCATTTGATGCTAAAAGTTAAAATTAATGGCAGGGTAGCAAATCTAGTGTTAGATACAGGGGCTTCACATTCAGCTCTTGATTTATCTAGGATAAGTAAATTTGCAAATAGAAAAGAATTAATCAAAAATTCAGATAAAACTACTGGGCTCGGTACCAATACAATAGAAAGTCATGTTCTGACAATCAAAAAAATGAAATTAGGGGACATTTGTCTGTTTGAATACGAAGCGGTAATTGTTGATTTGTCTCACATTAATAAAACATATGAATCACGAAATCTGCCACAAATTGATGGAGTTTTGGGTTCTGACATTCTTCTTTATTTGAATGCCAAGATAGACTATGGAAAAAAAATGCTATCCCTTAAAATAAAGTAGTCTACTATACAGTTTTTTCTTTTACTATTGTTGCGAAAGTGTTATTGCAGGAATCTTTTTTCCCAAAAAGTCGATATCTGTTTCGTGCAACAACGTTGTACAAACCATCACGAAAAATGCGTGGTACAAATATTAGAACATATAAAAAAGGATACAACCTATTCAACTTTCTTGAAATTCGAAGGGCTGCAGTTGATTTAGCGTAAATCAAATCGTTTTCAATCAAGATTAATCCAGCCATCGTTCTTTCTTCTATTTTGTATTTGGATAATAATTCAGCTGCTTCTTCCGATTGAATGGGTATAAATAAAAAATAATCAGAATTATCTCGATTGATTATAAAATTTATTAGTGAGTTGCATAAATTGCAAATTCCATCAAATAGAATAATTCCCTTGTTTTCGTATTTACTATTCATTAGTGGCGAATACCAATTTCGTAGGGGTCAACTGAAACTTCTACTTTTTTATCACTTCCTGATGTAGTTTTGAGTAATTGATGTGTATTCATATCTAAAAAAGTAACATATCCATTCTTTCCACCACATACAGCAGTGTGGTGAGGAGATGGTCCTCCGGCTGATACATTTCTATTTGCAATAAAAACAAGTTCTTTTTCGTCATCCACTTCTATACCGTGGGGTTGATGACCAGTGTAGATAGGTGACCATGAAACCTGGGAATTAGTTGCAATGTCAATTATAGCCAAGCTTCCTCGCTTTCCGGGGAATGAGGAGATATCATCTTCACAAGTTACAAATAGTAAATTGTTAGTTTCCGAAATTTCCATTTCTGTAGGTGATGCGCCAACGGGAATGGCGGTGATGAATACATCATTGCTCGACATCACCCGCACTTCTGAAGTGCCTTGACAGGTGACAAAATATTTGGAGCCATCAGGTGAAAAAATAACCTGATGAGAATTAAGAGAAGTTGAAGGAGGAGTAGAAAATAAATTAGGTTCAGTGTAATCAAAATAATTAGCTATTGGTGAAAGCTGTATTTTATAGATATTGCTGCTTCCTACTTGTTGTGTAACATAAAGAAAATTCCCATCTGGACTGACTGTACAACCATGAGGGTTGTTAAACCCAATATTGTGAGATACAGACATGGTTGTTAAGTCAACCACCGCTACATCAGCATTATTTTCATAGTCGATTAGATAGGCTTTGTTCCCATCGTTAGAAAATGTGAAGGTGTTCCATGCACGCTGCATTGGCCCTAAAAAAGCTTGACTAACTAATTCGTCTGTTGCGGTACTGAATTTTTGGAAATATTGGCCAGATGTAAAAAGCACATACCAAAATTTACCATCTGGCGATACTTGAATATCGTGAGGTGACTCAATTGCTCCAGATGTTCCTATATTGATGTAACGCATGGGTAACAATGTTTCGGTATCGAATACAGTTACAACATCACAACCTTGATTAGCTATGTAAAATTTTTTTCGTTTAGGATTATCAGAAAACTTAACAAATCCGTTGTCGTTCGGAGCTCCTGCATCTATCCATTTTTCAACCAATGAAACATCATCATGAGACAATGGGGTTTTATTGTAAGGCATCACAGGATTTAGTGTGAATCCTAAATCGGGATAAGTATTGATATAATAACAAGCAATGCTAAAGTCATGACGGTAAGGAATTACGGAAGCGCTTGTTCTTCCTCCTTCAAATAATTTATCCCATGTTTCCATCGAGAGTCCACCTGCAGCTTCTTTACTGGTTTCGTTATGACATCCAGTGCCTGCACATTTTGTCACTATTATTTTCCCAATGTCGTTGGGATAACCTTTGTAATCTGGTTGAGCCTTATCATACCTACAAGAAGTATCAAAACAACTTATCGAAATTATGAACGATAAGAAAATGAAATTCGATTTTTTGTTTGTCATGATAAAAAGCTTACATCTAATTATTCAGTTACTGGTACATCCGTGGTTGCAGACTTATTATACTTCAATTTTATCGCAACTCCGCCAGACACGGTAGCGAAAATGGCATCATCATAACCTACACCATACAAATAATAGTTCCCTTTTCTGAGATTATCAAACTGATATTTCGCATTGGCGTCAGCTGTTGTGTGATCATCGTAAGAACTTACATTAGTTCCTGGAAAATCAGTAGCTCCGTATTTAATGTATACAATGGCGTTTGGTATTGGTTTTGAATGATGGTATACTGTTCCATCAATACTTGATTTTCCTCCAATACCTTCTTTATGGCAAGAGTAAAACAATAGCGAAATAGTTACTAAATAAAGGCAACTGATTTTAAAATTACTTTTCATTGGTTTATTAATAAGGTTCGAGTTGATAACATTATATTTGCTTTTAAATTGTACATCTTACACCCTAAAGCCAATGATAAGAACATCATCAACTTGTTCAAGACTTCCTTTCCATTCCAAAAAAGCATTATAAAGAATTTTTTCTTGTTCTTTAATTGATAATTCATAAATGGAAGCAATTAGTTTTTGAAGATTTCCTAACATGAATTTTTTACCTTTTGCACCACCAAACTGATCTGCAAAGCCATCCGAGAAGATATAGATTATGTCACCTTTCTCTAAAGGTATTTCATGATTCGTGAATTGCCTTTTCACTTCATTCTCCATCTCCAAACCCCCAATTGGGAATTTGTTTGCCTTAATCATCTCAAAAGCATCTTCTCCCGATTTGTTTTTTCGAAATATCCATAATGGTCGATTCGCTCCGGCATACTCCAGAATTGACCCATCTTCATTCAATGCACAAAGCGCAATGTCCATTCCATCGCGCCTTTCGTTATCACTATTGCTTTGTTTTAACGAACTCTTAACTCCAGCGTGAAGCTCGTTTAGAATTTCAGAAGGTTTTGTAATGTTCTTGTCAGAAACAATTTCTCCAAGAAGCGTGTTACCAACAATACTCATAAAAGCCCCAGGAACTCCATGTCCGGTGCAATCCACGGAAGCTATAAAACGTTTGTTATTTCTTTTCGAAAACCAATAAAAGTCTCCACTAACAATATCTTTGGGAAGATACAAAACAAATGCATCTTTCATTTCGTTCAAGAGGTTATTAAGTGGAGGGAGAAGAGCCTCTTGTATATTTTTTGCATATTTTATACTATCGGTAATATCATTATTTTTTAATTCGATGATTGCTTTTTGAGCTATTACCTCTTCATTTATCAACTCAACTTTTTCTTTTTCTTCTCGCAATTCGTGTGTGCGCATTTCTACTTCGTTTTCCAAAAGCACTTTGGCTTTTTGTAAATTTCGTGTATGGTTGACAACATAAAAATAGATTGAAGCAAAAATAAGCAGTACAGAAAACGCGTAGAACCACCATGTCTTCCACCAAGGAGGAAGAATCTTAAAGTGAAATGATATTGGATTTTTATTCCATAATTCATCGTTATTCATTGCCTTCAATTCAAATTTATATTCACCTGCTGGTAAAGAAGAGTACGTGGTGTTGGTTTCAGTTGTTGGAGGGTTCCATGAGTCATCTACACCGTCTAGTTTAAATTGATACTTTACATTGATAGGGTTTGTAAGGCATAGCCCAATAAAGTCAAATGTAATATGGTTCTTATCATAAGGCAAAACTAAATTTATGGGCAAGCCTGTGGCGCTATCCAAACCTGTTGAGTATTTTTTAAATACATCGTCTGCTTTTTTATAAAACAATTCTAATCCAGTGATTCTCGTTATCGCCTCTTTACTATTAATTTTTTCTTCGCGAGGGTTGTAAACTGTTGCTCCTTTTATAGTTCCAAACCACAAGTTTCCTTCATTATCTTTCATTTGAGCGTTAGCGTTGCACTCAACACCTTTGAACCCTTCATCCTGGGAATATCGTTTTATTACTATTTTATTTTGTCTATGTAATGCAGTCAAATTTATTCTGTTCAATCCTTGTCGAGTTCCAACCCATAAATTATTTCCATCAACTAAAACGATGTAAACTTTATTAGCCGACAGTCCTTTGTTTTGATCAATTAATTTGAAGGTTTTGTAATCATAATAATAAACACCCTCATCGGTACCAAACCACAAAAAACCAAAATTATCTCTTGTAACGGATAGAACTCTTTTATCAGTAAAACCGTTCGACTTGTTGAAACGCATCGCTGTTTTGTGATTGTACCTTATCACTCCATTCTCAGATCCCAACCATAAATTATTTTTTGTGTCCTCGAAAACGCTAAATATTTCTAAATCTCCCTGATCTTTTCTTAAAGAATTCACAGCATCAATCTGTACTATCTTTTTGTCTTGAAAGTAACAAATTCCATACTTGGTTCCAATCCACATTCTATTGTATTTGTCCTTAAATATCGAGTGTATTAGGTTGCTTGGAAGTCCATTTTTAGTTCCATAATTTGTGAAAGTATTGCCATCTAATACCGATAACCCATCTTTAGTGCCAAAATAAATTCTCCCAGAATTATCTTCCTCTATTGCCCTTACTGTATTATCGGCTATGGAATTCTCTCGTTTTTTGGGGTTTAAAGAAAAAGTAGTGATATTGTTTTTCTGAAGCTTAGTTACACCGCAATCTTGAAGTCCCAACCAAATGTTCCATTTTGAATCTTGAAAAAGGCTCGTTACAATTTCGCCTGGAAGACTGTCTTTTTTACTATAAGTCCTAAACTCTTCTCCAAGGAATTTAGACACTCCAGCACCTATGGTTCCAAACCATAAATTCCCTTCACGGTCTTTGATTACACACCAAACATTATTTCCTACCAAACCATTTTTTTCTTGATATTTTTTTGTTGTAAATCCGTTGTATTTTATCACCCCTTCGTTGGTAGCAAGCCACAAATTGTCTCTTTCATCAACTACCATCCCTAGAAAACCAATATTCTCTTCATGCGGAATATTGACTGATTCAACATTACCAGTCTTATTGATCTTCCTGATTCCTCCTTTTGTTCCAATATATATATCCCCTTCTTTATCTTCATTTATGGCTTTTACACTTGCGTAACTACTGCCCTTTGCAAGGTTATAGTTTGTGAATGTTTTGTCGTTAGGGTTGTATTTTATGGCTCCATACTCAACTGTTCCAAACCAAATATTGTTTTCCTTATCTTGAAAAATAACCCATACGTTAGATTTATTGAGCTTGGCATCTTGTGTGAAGGGAACTATTTTGTTGTTTATGAATTGATAGACACCTTTGGAAGTTCCAAGCCAAACAATACCATTATTATCCTCAGCAACTTTTAAAATTCGATTGCTTTTGAGCCCGTCCTTTTCAGTAAAATTCTTGAACTTAAATCCATTATATATACTTAATCCGCCATTGGTACCAAAAAGTAAATTCCCATTTTTGAGTTCAGTTATGGAGTACACAACATTATTTACCAAACTGTCATTCTCGGTGATGTTTTCAAATTTGTTTCCATCGTATTTGCTCACTCCACCACCATTTGTCCCGAACCAAATGTTTCCAAATCTGTCCTGACACATTGATAATATTTGCGATTGGGCTAGACCATCCTCAAGGCCATAATTTCTGAAATCATAAGTTTGAGCATGAGAGTATTTTTCTGTCGCCAGACAGAGAATAAGTAGCAGTATTTTAAAAATGGATTTCAAATCGGTGATAAAGGTATAAAAAAAGTAGCATTTTAATTAAATCAATTATTATAACACTTTTAAGATACACCGATTGCTTAATTTCGAGTTCTGCGAATTACTAACTATAATTGGTTGGAATTAATAAATGCCAAAACCTCAAAATACATACTCTTGTGAGAAAAGTAATTCCTATGACCTTAGAACTTCTTATTGTAGTTGATAATGTTAAGATAATTTTAAGTTAACACAGACTAAAGAACAAAACAGCAATTTTACAGCGCCCAATAAAAATACTAAGATGAGCTTTCGATATAAAATTTTATTAGTTGATGACGAACAGGATATCCTCGAATTTCTTTCCTACAATTTAAAAAAGGAGGGGTATGATGTATATACCGCCCTTAATGGGAAACAAGCGGTAGAAGTAGCCAAAAAAGAACATCCTCATCTAATTGTGTTGGATGTGATGATGCCAGGAATGGATGGTATTGAAACTTGTCGAGAGATCAGAGAATTGCCTGAAAATAATAATGTGTTAATAGCATTTCTTACTGCAAGAAATGAAGACTATTCTCAGATTGCAGGTTTTGATGTGGGCGCTGATGATTATATCAATAAGCCTATTAAGCCTAGAGTATTGAGTAGTCGAATTAAAGCCTTGTTGAGAAGAGGGGTGATTGCAGATCAAGTAAGCCCAGAAAAAGTAGATTTAGGAGGAATCAGAATTGATAGAGAAAGATACGTAATCTTTAAAGATGAAAAAGAAATAAGTTTACCCAAAAAAGAATTTGAATTGTTGGCGTTACTTGCGTCAAAACCAGGAAAAGTTTTTACTCGAGAGATTATTTTAGATAAAGTTTGGGGAGGAGATGTGGTGGTTGGAGATAGAACGATTGATGTGCATGTTCGTAAACTTCGTGAGAAACTTGGAGATGATTATATCAAAACTGTAAAGGGAATTGGATATAAGTTTGAATTTTAATTGTTAATATTGTCCAACTGTTTATTTAGAAAACAGTAAATATTTTTAACAATAAAACAATGAATATTCTAATTCTTGGCTCGGGTGGGCGAGAACAGGCATTTGCTTGGAAATTGTCGCAAAGCACAAAATGCAAAAGCCTTTATATAGCCCCCGGAAATGCTGGCACCTTAGCATTTGGGACAAACCTTTGTATTTCACCAATTGATTTCCCCTCAGTAAAAAATGCTGTGTTAAAGCATAACATCACCATGGTGATTGTTGGTCCAGAAGATCCTTTAGTAAATGGAATTCATGATTTTTTTCTCGGAGATAATGAGTTAAAACACATCCCTATTATTGGCCCACAAAAAGATGGAGCACTTCTAGAGGGGAGCAAAGATTTTTCGAAACAATTTATGTTGCGTCATAAAATCCCTACCGCTCAATACCAATCATTCACTAAAGAAACGCTTTCGGATGGGCTTTCCTTTTTAGAAACATTAAATCCTCCTTATGTGTTAAAAGCGGATGGTTTGGCTGCAGGTAAAGGAGTTGTAATACCCACCACTCTTCCTGAAGCAAAAAAGGAACTCACCGAAATGCTAGCAAATGCCAAATTTGGTAATGCATCTGCCAAGGTGGTAATCGAAGAGTTTTTAAAGGGAATTGAACTTTCCGTATTTGTGTTAACCGATGGAAACTCTTACAAAATACTTCCTGCAGCTAAAGATTATAAGCGAATCGGAGAGAATGATACTGGTTTGAATACTGGAGGAATGGGAGCCATCTCACCAGTTCCCTTTGCGGATGAAGCATTTATTAAAAAGGTAGAACAACAAGTAATAATTCCTACAATCAATGGATTGAAGCACGAGGGAATAAACTACAAAGGGTTTATTTTTATTGGATTGATGAATGTTAATGGAAATCCTCAAGTGATAGAGTACAATGTTCGTATGGGGGATCCAGAAACGGAAGTAGTGATACCAAGAATAAAATCTGATTTGATGGATTTATTTATTGGTGTAGCTAACGGGAAATTGAATGAGGTAAATATGGAAATTGATGAACGATTTGCCACAACTGTTATGCTTGTGGCTGGCGGTTATCCCGAAGATTATAAAAAAGGAAACATAATAACGGGATTGGAGAAGGTGGAAGGAAGTCTCGTTTTTCATTCAGGAACTATTGTAAATGAAACTGATGATAAACAACAGCATGTGGTTACAAACGGAGGACGGGTATTAGCAATTACCTCTTATGGAAATACCATGGATGAAGCCTTACAAATCTCGTTTTCGAATGCTGAAAGAATTAATTATGACGGAAAATACTATCGAAAAGATATAGGTAAAGATTTGAAATCATACTATAGCAAAGCGTAGTAGATTTTTATTACCTTTGCCCCGCGTTCTTTATATACTTATCACGAAAGGTGGAGGGACTTGCCCTGTGAAACCTTAGCAACCGCAATATGTTGAAATTTATTCAACAAGTTTTGTATGGTGCTAATTCTTGTTCTACAGCAATGTGGAAATAGATAAGTCAGAGTAATTTTTTAAATAGCAATAAATATTAAAATTATATTCTCCTCTGACTGTAAAAAGTTGGAGGAGATTTTTTTTGTACATACATGAAAGACATTAGAAAAGATTTAGAAAAAAGAGTTCTGGTAATTGATGGTGCAA
>JBAXQU010000060.1:0-20322 GCA_037131555.1 Bacteroidota bacterium | reverse complement strand
ATTATTGATGATTTGAATCAATAATAAAGGTTAATTTTATTAACATTTTATGAAGAGGAATTGTTAATCAAAAACCCTTACGAAATACAACGGTTCATTCACCGTTTTTAAGGTCTTCTTTCATTCATAAATGCTCAAATCTCAAATCTAATTTTGTTCCATTGTTTTCCCCCAACAACTAACAACTAATTTAGGCGATAAGCTTTACCACTCCGTTCATTCCTGTCCACCTGCCCACACGCGGTATCTTTTTTTTATTTATTTTTTCCCTTACGGGCTATGGATAAAAAAGGATACTTCGCGCGGGTCAGGCGCAGTTAGTCCCCGCATATCCTCTAATAACCTTTAAATAAGCACGTACAATAATACCCCCAACCGTTACCTTCTGGGCCCCCCTCTCCATCGGAGAGGGGCCGGGGGTGAGGTCTCTACGACAACTTTCTTTAAGCCTACTGCAAAAAACTTTAAGCCTACAACACGAAACTTTAAGACTACGACACGAAACTTTAAGACTACGTCAGAAAACTTTGGGACTACGACACAAAACTTTGGGCGTACGACACAAAACTTTACGACTACGACACAAAACTTTGGGACTACGACACAAAACTTTGGGCGTACGACACAAAACTTTACGACTACGACAAGAAACTTTACGACTACGACAGAAAACTTTGGACGTCTTTTTTCGGGTTTCCTCCCACCTCCGTCAATTTATAGAATCACTCCGTCTAACTCAATTTCACCCTTGTCGTCATTTTCTCTTAATCTCCCATTCCTCAGCCAAAAATCCCAAATCCTAAATCCCAAATCCTAAATCCTAAATCCCAAACTTATTTATAAATGATATTCATAATCGAATCCCCAACTATAGGTCGATAATGAGAATCCTCGTAATAGTTTTCTACCTTTTCGGTGAAATAATTTTTGCCAGAGAAATCAAAAACAAATTCCTTGCCGAACAAATTTTGCAAAAGTTCCAAATCTTTCGGGTTGAAACGCACCTGAGCATAAAGAGGACTGATGACGATACGGTAATTGGTATGATGTTTCTTGAAAATATCACTTATTTCACGAAGCATATTCAATGGTGTATTTGGAATTTGTTGTTTAGCAATAGTAATTTCCGAAGAACGCGAGTAAAAAATCGATTTTCGCTTATGATAATACGCCACTGGTGTTTCCTGAATCTCCTTTTCCTGGTCAAGTATCCAAACATCATTGGTCACTCCATCATACTTCATTTTCCGAGTTTCGAGATAGCCTTTCATTGACGGGGTAAAGATTCGAGTGAATAGGTATTGATAATAGTTTTCGAGAAAGTTAAAATCGAGGTAATCTTTTATAAAAGTGACATAAAAATTAATCCAAGAAGTGCCCGCTACCCCTGGATATTTAATACCGATATGTCCTTTGTGATCATCATATTGACGAAAAGTGCAATCAGTGCATAAAATCACTAAACAATTGTCAAGCTTAGCATCCATTTGGTCAAGAAATTTGATTTTAGTATAAATACCGAAAATAGATTCGCCAGAAGCATCAAAAACAAAAGGACTAGCGCTATTGGGCAAATGCTTACGCCACGAATCGGTCTTGTATGCCATCGTTCTTGAACTTCCAAAAATGAAGGAATTGTAGTGATATTTCTCAACATTTTTCAAAAACATTTTTCCCGAAACAAAATCTCGATTCGGCTCAACAAACATGTTATCCGAATAGTTGCTATAAGTATGGAACAATCGGAAAGGGTCTAATAGGAAGAACAGTCCGACAAGAACAATTAGAGGAAAGGATAGGAGTAATATTTTAAACGCGAATTTTTTCATTGCTTAAAACTGAAAATAAATAAACTGACGGTTCTCGAAAACTCCCAAGAATAGGATTGTAAAAACGATTCCATAATAAAGTAACCAACGCCAATAAGCAGGTTTCTGGGCAAGAAAGCTAGTGACATTAACCCTACTTTGTATGTAATGTACTGTTTCCATAAAGATAATTAAGGCAAAAGATAACAGGATGTCTTTTTTAGTCATACCAATGTATTCGAAAACGGATTTGTGATGAATGAATCGATGAAATAAATCAGGGATTCCTGAGAAAATATGAGTTGCAATGTAAAAAGCATTATCCAAACCTTTTGCTCTAAAAAATATCCAAGCGAAAGCAACTAGCAAAAAGGTGATAACGGTTGAAATAAAAGGAATCCGATCGATACGAGTAAACCGATTGAATTTAAGTCTTGCGTTTTGAGTTATTAACCCGAAAACAAGATAGAACCCATGTAAAGCACCCCAAATAACGAAGGTCCAACTCGCACCATGCCAAAGTCCACTTACCAAAAAGACGATGAACAAATTGAGGTACCAACGAGGAATTGTAACACGATTGCCACCTAAAGTGATGTATAAATAATCTTTAAACCATGTTGATAATGAAATATGCCATCGCCCCCAAAACTCATGAACGCTTTTGGATTGATATGGTTTGTTAAAGTTAGTCATCAATTTGAATCCCATGATACGGGCAGCCCCAATGGCCATATCAGAATACCCAGAAAAATCGCAAAAAATCTGAAAGGTAAAAAAAACAGTGGCAACAATTAATCCGAGGCTATTGTGGGTTTCGGGTTGTTTGTACACGTAATTTACAGCTATAGCTAATCGATCGGCTATAACCACTTTTTTGAATAATCCCCAAGCCATTAACTTCAAACCACTCGTCACTCTGTCATATTCGAAATCATATTTTTCTCTGAATTGATGCAACAGGTTTTGAGGTCGTTCTATTGGTCCAGCCACCAATTGCGGATAGAACATTACATAAAGCGAATAAATACCAAAATGTCGCTCGGCTTTTTGATGTCCTCGATAAACTTCTATTGTATAACTCATTGCCTGAAATGTGTGAAATGAAAGACCAATAGGTAAAAGTATAGACAAGTATGGAAGAGGATTTGTTAAACCAAACCCTTTCATTAAAAAAGAAAAGTTGTCATTCAAGAAATTGTAATATTTAAAAACAGCCAGAACACCAATATTAGCAATGAGACTAAAGATAAGGAACAACTTTCTACGTCTACCCAAAGCATTTTCGATATAAATCCCTGCGAAATAATCGATGATGATTGTAAAACCTAAAATCAGGATGTATATGGGCACGAATGCCATATAGAAATAACAGCTACTCACCAATAACAACATCCATCGCCACTTATAAGACATCGCGAAATAAAGCGAAGTGACGATGATGAAGAAAACTAAAAAATGAAGTGAGTTAAACAGCATATAGAGATAAGTCTCTTAATAATTCCAATAAAGTTAATTAATACTTGATTGGATGCAATGATACAAATTTCTATTTTAACTATAGTATTTGTATCAAATAAAGATAGGCGAAAATGAAGGGTGTAGAAATGATAAGGCTATCGAATCGGTCTAGTATTCCACCATGACCAGGAAGTAGTGTACCTGAATCTTTAACGTTTATACTTCTTTTGAATAGAGATTCAACTAAATCGCCAAGTGTTCCAATTACAATAAGAATGGTAGCGATGATGAGCCAATCGAAAAAACTAATAGATGTATACCAGCCAGAAATAATGAATACGATGGCGTAACTTATTAACGCCCCTCCTATGCTTCCTTCCCAAGATTTGGCAGGTGAGATGCGAGGAAACAACTTGTGTTTGCCAATTAATGAACCAACAATATAGGCTCCTGCATCGTTGCACCATAAAATAAAAAACACACCAAAAAGAACTGTAAAGTTGTAGGTTCCTTTGCTTGTTGTGATAAAATTTAACATGGAGAACGGAATTGCCACATAAAACAAGCCAAGAAGAGTGAATCCAATGTTGCTAAACGGTTTTTCTTTATTACGAAACAATTCGAGAATAAAAACTAACGCAATTATAGGAAAAGTTAATACTAGAATTATAGGTGGGAGATTATGAGAGCATATCAAGGCACTAAGCAGAAAAATTAATCCTCCAAAAGCAGTACCAACAAGTTTTTGAGGATAAGCACCACTTTTCCCGACTAAGTTATAAAATTCCAACAGGCCTAGAATGGTGATGATAAAAAAGAGAACAGAAAAGGCGATTCGACTATAATAGGTACAACCAAGCAAAACTGCTACAAAAGCTCCAGCAGTGAGTGTACGTGTAAAAAAGTTCTTCAATTGGCTTAGGAATTAATCGGCCATTGGCAAATCGTCAATTAAAAACACAAACACCTCTTTAGGTCCATGAGCACCTTGAACAAGCGTTTTTTCAATATCTGCTGTTTTGCTAGGACCAGAAATGGTGGTTATCATCGAAGGAATAGCGTTTGCATACTTATCGCGAATGAACTTCAACCCATCTTTAAGATTATACATCAATTGAGAGGTGAAGGCGATGACGATATGATAATTGCAATAAATGGGTAATCTTCTGCCAGAGATTTGCTTTGAGCTAACCATGATGCTTCCTGTACGAGCGATTAAACATTCGCAAAAAGTGACTCCCACATCCGTGTTCGAGAATTCTTCTTCGTTGTCAGAAAAAGTTAGATTACCGCTTCGAAGCATTTCTTTGATTAATGGTTCTAAACAATAAATTGTTTTCCAACCATTGTCATTTCTGAAGAACTTAAAGTTCTCGATAAACTCGGCTTCGTTTTCACAAAAAACAAACTTACCATTAAGTGCTGAAAAATTTTGTGCAAATTGAATTTCAAGAGGCTCATCTGAACCAGTATATATTTCAGAGTCTTTGTCCACATCGCCAATCTCTTGAGTTGACTTAGTAGTTAAAGCCTTTCTAATTTTTTTTAATACTTTTTCTCTTGAGGTAACGTCTGTCATTCCCTAAAACAATGTATCTTTTGCTTTTGTTGGTTCTTCTTCAGAAGGTTTGTTTTCCACTTCTTGATTTCTTTCTTCCGACTTAACCTGTTCAACAATTTCTGTTAATTCTTTCGTTTGCTCACTTTTTACTTCACCATTAGTTGAAATGGAACCATTGAGAAGCGGTAATTCCTCAACATCGTATGGTCGTTTTCCAAAGATGGATTCTAAATCTTCTTTGAAAATCACCTCTTTTTCCAAGAGTTTCTCAGCCAAAAGTTTGAGCAAATGTTTGTTTTTAGAAAGAATGTCTTTAGCACGTACATAAGCAAGTTCTATCATTTTGCTTACTTCTTCATCAATTGTTTGTGCTGTACGTTCGCTGTAAGGTTTTGTGAACCCATACTCGTTAGCACCTGTAGAGTCGTAATAACTGATGTTTCCAATCTTATCGTTCAAGCCATAGATAGTTATCATGGCATAAGCTTGTTTAGTTATTTTTTCCAAATCACTTAAAGCTCCGGTTGATATTTTTCCAAAAACAATTTCTTCAGCTGCTCTTCCACCAAGGGTTGCACACATTTCATCCATCAATTGTTCGGTAGTAGTAATCTGACGTTCTTCGGGTAAGTACCATGCTGCACCTAACGAACGGCCACGAGGTACAATGGTAACCTTTACTAAAGGGCTAGCATGTTCGAGCAACCAGCTAACCGACGCATGGCCTGCTTCATGATAGGCGATTACTTGCTTTTCATGAACAGAGATAATTTTATTTTTCTTTTCAAGTCCTCCAATAATACGGTCAACCGCATCTAGAAAATCTTGTTTGAAAATTTTGGTTTTGTCTTGACGAGCAGCAATTAAGGCAGCTTCGTTGCAAATATTTGCGATATCTGCACCAGAAAAACCAGGAGTTTGCTTTGCAAGAAAATCAACATCAACAGATTCATCTAATTTTAATGGTTTTAAATGAACTTTGAAGATATCTTTACGTTCATTCAAATCAGGCATATCAACATAAATCTGCCTATCGAATCTTCCTGCTCGCATTAAAGCTCTGTCTAATATATCTGCTCTGTTGGTAGCAGCCAAAATGATAACTCCACTATTGGTTCCAAAACCATCCATTTCTGTGAGCAATTGATTCAAGGTGTTTTCACGCTCGTCATTTGCTCCTTGGGCCGGAGATTTACCACGTGCACGACCGATTGCATCTATCTCGTCAATAAAAATAATACAAGGAGCTTTCTCTTTAGCTTGACGAAATAAATCGCGAACACGAGAAGCACCCACCCCAACAAACATTTCAACGAAGTCAGAACCTGATAATGAGAAGAAAGGAACTTTCGCTTCTCCCGCAACGGCTTTCGCCAAGAGTGTTTTACCTGTTCCTGGAGGACCCACTAATAAGGCTCCTTTAGGAATTTTCGCGCCTAACACAGTGTATTTTTTGGGATTCTTGAGGAAGTCGACTATTTCTTTTATCTCGATTTTAGCTCCTTCTAAGCCAGCAACATCATTAAACGTAATATTTACATTGGTATCCTTATCGAACAAGGTAGCCTTTGATTTCCCAATATTAAAAATCTGTCCGGCACCTCCGCCTCCACCCATTCTTCGCATGATGAGAATCCAAATGACTACCATTAAAACGATTGGTAGAATCCAACTTAATTGGTCGGTCCAGCTTGTGCGAGGATCACTTTCGGGATAGACCTTTTCATTGGGTGCAAAATCTTTTTGTGCTTCTGTAAGGTCGGCCTTAAAACTTTCAACTGAAAGGATTTTCATCTTATAATGAGGTCCATTCGGATGTTTGTCCAGGCCATCTTTTACGTATTGAGGTAATTTAGTAAAATCCCGAGCAATGAATATTTCGGCAAAATTCTCGTTTGGCACCACTACAATTCTAATGACATGATGTTGTTTCAACATTGAATCAAAAAATTCGGAAGACTTGACTTCTTTAAGAGGTGAGCTAAAATTAAGCACCTGCATTGCAATTAATGCCACTGCGATTATTCCGTAAATCCAATAAAAATTGAAAGGTGATTTAGAAAGCTTGGGTTTCTTTTGTTGGTTTGACTTTTTGTCTCCAGTTGGCCCTTGTTCTTCTTGTTTCATTTGCGAATTTGATTTGGGTGGCCCCTCTTGAGTATTATCTTTTTCGTTTATGTCGTTTGTTTCACTCATGGTTGTTTTCTTAGTCTAAATAGTTTTATTCGAATCCAATTTCTTTCACTTCTGCATCAGCCCAAAGCGACTCTAAATTGTAATAATTTCGGATTTGTGATTGGAAGATATGAACAACTACAGTAACATAATCAATCAAAATCCACTCCGCATTTTGGAAGCCCTCTTTGCGATAAGGACGTTCACCAGTTGCTTTCTTCACCATTTCTTCTACTGAACCAGCAATTGCATTCACTTGAGTATTTGAATCTGCCTGACATATTATGAAATAGTCACATACCCTATTCTGAATGCTTTTTAGATTCAAAATCGAAATATTACGACCTTTAACTTCTAGTATACCGTGCACAATTGCGTCAGCCAATAATTGAGCAGTTTCCTTTTTTGTTATAGGTTTCTTTTTTGCAGCAGTTTTTGCAGCAGTAGCATTTTTAGCTGCTTTTTTGATTGCTGTCTTTTTTTTTGTATCAGCAACCCTTTTAGTTGATGTTGCCTTCTTAACTACTTTTTTTGTTACCATCTTTTGGGGAGCAGAAGTATCTTTCTTTTTAGCCATTAACTATTTTTATTTCCTTTTTATTTCGTTCTTTGCAAAATCAATTAATAGTGGACAAAATTAATCAAACTTTTGCATAAACACCTATGAAAACTTTATTTATAGGACAAAATGCTATTTTCTTAAAATCCATTGACTCTACCAACAGTTATGCCATTGAATTAATGCGCCAAAATAACTTGGCAGATGGGTCAATAATTTACACTTTTGAACAAACAAAAGGACGAGGACAAAGAGGCAATGAGTGGGCGAGCGAACCCAACAAAAACATAGCTTTGAGCCTTGTTTTGTACCCTTCATTTTTGAGTACAATGAAACAGTTTTTGTTAGCGAAAATTACAGCTATTGCAATAGCTGACTTAATGGCAGAACTTTTGTGTATTCCTAAAAAAAATGGCAGAATTCAGATAAAATGGCCGAATGACATTTATATTGACGACAAAAAAATTGCTGGGATCTTAATAGAGAATTCCATTCGCGATGCCAATATTCAAAGTTCTGTGATTGGCGTTGGAATTAATGTAAATCAAATTGATTTTATTCCTACGTTAAACGCAACTTCTATGAAAATGATTGCAGAACAGGAATTTGACCTTAACTTGATTGTTGCTCGATTTTGTTCGTTTTTCGAATCTCGATATTTACAGCTCATTACAAATAAACTAACAACAATTGATAGTGAGTATCTGGAGAAACTATACCGACTCAACAAATGGAATCAATTTGCATCTAAAAACGATATATTTAAGGGGCGAATTAAGGGAGTTACAGAATTCGGGAAACTCCAGTTAGAATTAGAATCAACCGAGATAAGAGAATACGATTTAAAGGAAATCGGATTTATTTAATATCCTTCATTTTTTGAGCAAGCATATTGAAGAAATTGGTGAGCGGTTTTTCTACCATCATCTTCATCATCATGTTTAAATCCGACTCAAAAGTTAACTGACCAATACATGAGTTTTCGCCAGTCGGAGTAATTAGTACAAACAATTTAAATTCAAAGGGAACTTTTCCGTTAGAAGAAATTGTTATTTTAGTAAATGAAGCTTTTTCTATAATCTTCATACCTATCGTAGCCATTCCATTTATAGTAAACGAACATTCCTCATTCGTGGATGTCCAGTTTGTTACTTGAGGAGGCATCAACTTTTCGAAGTTATTAAAATCACTCAAATAGGAAAAAATCCGTTCTGCAGTATTAGTCAATTCTACTTTTTCGCTTTCGATTCTTGTCATAGTTATAAATTAAATTGTTAGTGGATGAAAGTGATGGATGAAGCACCTTCCATTTTATCTATTCAAAATCACTTTCCCCATTCCGAAGGATTTTCACGCCATTCCTTTAATGATTTCAAGTCCTTTTCTGTAATATATTCTGTCTCTAATGCTTGTTTGATAAGCATTTCATAATTACTTAAAGTAATCACTTTGCATTTTTCTTTTTTGAAATTATCGGCTGCTGTTTTAAAGCTGTATGTAAAGATGGCAGCCATCCCTTTCACATCACAACCTGCAGCGCGAAGTGTTTCCACAGCTTTTAAACTGCTTCCTCCTGTTGAAATTAAATCTTCAATAACCACAACCGATTGCCCTTTTTCAACTACCCCTTCAATCAAATTTGTCATTCCGTGCTTTTTTGCTTCGGAACGAACGTATACGAAAGGCAGTCCTAATTCTTGTGCTACTAGTGCACCTTGAGCAATACCACCAGTGGCTACACCTGCTATCACATCTGGTTTTCCAAATGTTTCTAAAATTAAATCAACAAATTCTTGACGAATGTAAGTACGCACTTTGGGGTAAGAAAGTGTGACTCTGTTATCACAATATATTGGCGACTTCCAACCTGATGCCCAAGTGAACGGTTTGTTTGGTTCTAATTTAATTGCTTTTATTTGTAGTAAAAATTCAGCTATCTTTAACGCGGATTCTTCATTAGGTTTCATTTCGCAAAGATATTAAACTAAGTAATCCCCTGTGAACATTTAATTAACAAATAATGATAAAAATATTTTCGGGTGATCAAGTAATTTACTTAACAACTCACATCAAAAAACATATTCCCACTGATGATTCAGTTATTCTTAAAATTGATTTTGGAAATGATATGCGAATAAAATTCAAAGAGGTAATTAGTAATGAAGAATTGAAGAAGGTTTATTTCTACAATAAAGATGAAGATTTATTATTCGAGTATTTTTCTTCCATGTTCAAAAATATAGAAGCAGCAGGAGGTTTAGTAAAAAACGAAAATGGAGAGTATCTATTTATATTCAGAAATGGGAAATGGGATTTACCAAAAGGTAAAAGAGAAAAAGGCGAGAGCATAAAGAGTTGTGCGATGCGAGAGGTAGAAGAAGAATGCGGTGTGAAGGGATTAGACATTACAAAAAAGATTGGTTCTACATTTCATACCTATTACATGGAAGAACGAGCTGTTTTAAAACAAACTTATTGGTTTGAGATGAGTTGCACACACCATACAAAACTAGAACCTCAGTTAGAAGAGGGAATTACAGAAGTGAAATGGATCAACAAAAAAGATATTGAGATGGTGTTCGAAAACACTTATGACTCAATAAAAGAAGTACTAAAAGAAATCATTTAAAACAAGGTAAACAATGATGGAAAATCAAAATCAAATAAAATGTCCAAATTGTGGTACCGACATCGATGTTCAAGACATTCTTTCACATCAAGTGGAAGAAACATTGAAAAAAAAGTTTAATGCAACGCTTGCTATTGAACGAAAGAAAATGGAAACGCTGAATGATAACCTTAACAAAGCGAAAGAAGAATTTGAATTAAAAAAACAAAAAGAGAATGAATTGTTTCAAGAGAAACTAACTTCGAAATTAAAAGAAGAAAAAGAACAGCTTGAAAAGAAATTAAAAAATCAGTTTAAGTTGGAACAAGAAGATCAGTTTGCTCTCTTACAAACTGAACTGAATGAAAAATCGGAACAAATAAAAGACCTTAATAAAACAAAAGCCGAAATAGAAAAACTAAAACGTGAGAAGTTAGAGTTAAAAGAATTGATTGAAGCTGAAACTCAAGTAAAACTTAATCAATTGCTATTGGAAGAAAAGGAGAAAATTAGAAAGTCGGAAGAAGATAAAAACGAATTACGTTTCAAAGAAATGCAAAAACAACTGGAAGACCAAAAACGGTTGACGGAAGAAATGAAACGAAAACAGGAACAAGGATCGATGCAATTGCAAGGAGAAGTCCAGGAGCTGGCAATTGAAGAATGGCTAATAGCTAGATTTCCACTTGATACTATTGAAGAGATAAAAAAAGGAGCAAGAGGAGGCGACTGTATTCAAATAGTGAATACCCGAACTCATCAAAACTGTGGAAGTATTTATTACGAGAGCAAACGGACAAAAGATTTTCAAGCAGGGTGGATTGAAAAATTCAAAGCTGATATTCGTACAAAAGGCGCAAACATTGGAGTTCTTGTAACAGACGCCATGCCAAGTGATATGGATAGAATGGGGCTAAAAGATGGAATATGGATTTGCAACTTTGATGAATTTAAGGGGTTATGTGCAGTGCTGCGTGATTCAATTGTTCAAATCAATGATGCATTGACGAGTCAAGAAAACAAGGGAGATAAAATGCAAATCTTGTACAATTATCTTACAGGCAACACTTTCAGAATGCAAGTGGAAGCCATTGTTGAAGGATTTTCGCAAATGAAAGCTGACCTTGAGAGTGAAAAAAGAGCGATGCAACGAATCTGGAAACAACGAGAAAAACAATTAGAAAAAGTTACTATCAATACCATTGATATGCATGCTTCTATTAAAGGTATAGCTGGGAATGCGATACAATCTGTGAGAGCGCTTGAACTACCAGAAACCAAATTAGATTTTGATGAAATAGAATAATCTTGTTGAAATTAAGATTCTGACTATAGGTATTGAAGTAATTAAAACAATTTGGAAACAAGAGACAGCTACTACTTAATCTCCTCTCCTTTCACCCATTTTTCTTTTGACGATTTCCCCTGTTCATCATATATGGTCCAGCTACCGTCTTTTACATAATCTGATTTATTAGGAATGTAAATCATTTCACCTTCGGCTTTTATTTTCCCATTTTCGTAATATTCTTTTTTTGAATAGATTTTCTTTTTAGGATTGGTAAGCTCGAACAATTCCTGAGGTTTACCATCTTGTGTAAATGATCTTCTAGAAATTAAATACTCCATGCTTTTGGTGTTTTCTTCGAAATATTCTATCTGTCCATTATGATAATAGTCCGTCCATATTTGAGGGCTTCCCTCAAAATAATTAATATCCGATTTAGGCTTATTATCATCGAAAAACAATTGCATGGTGCACCTTTTGAAATCGTTAATCTTAAAGGTGCGCTCCACATTTCCATTAGGGAAATAATTTTTGTAAATTTTTAAATGGCCATCTTCATAATATCCTTTATGAAGTAATTGACCACCCTCGTAATAATCTTCTACCCAGCCTTGACATGCATATCCTTTTCTATCATTTCTTACACTATCCCCACCAGTCTGAAAATTTAGCTTTTCATACATGGTAATACCATAATCTGGGTCAACCACTTTTGCTGGATCATATTTCTTGGGTTCGGGCACTTGTCCCTTGAATTGAGCAAACACTGAGGATGCTGCTGTAGATAATAAGAATAGAAGAAGAAATTTTCTCACGTCACTTTTAATTTAAATTAATGTATCTCAATGGAAGCTAAGTACCGCTCCGCATCCAAAGCAGCCATACATCCACTACCAGCAGCTGTAACAGCTTGACGATAATTTTTGTCTTGTGCATCTCCCGAGGCAAACACTCCTGGTATATTTGTTTTAGTAGTTCCAGGCACGGTAATCAAATAACCTGTATCGTCCATATCTAACCAACCTTTAAATAAATCTGTGTTGGGATGATGACCAATTGCGACAAAAAAACCAGTAACTTCTATTCTTCTTTCTTCTCCCTTGTCATTAACAAGTAAAGCGGCCTCCACCGATTTTTGTCCTATGATTTCTTTTGTTTGAGAATTAAAAATAACTTCAATATTAGGAGTATTCAACACGCGATGTTGCATTGCTTTTGATGCACGCATCTCGTTCCTTCTAACAATCATGTAAACCTTTTTACACAATTTAGCAAGATAGGTAGCTTCTTCAGCTGCGGTATCACCAGCACCTACTATGGCTACTTCTTGTCCCTTAAAGAAAAACCCGTCACACACAGCACAAGCAGAAACACCAAAACCATTCAATCTCTGTTCCGACTCTAAGCCCAACCATTTTGCAGATGCTCCAGTGGCAATAATGATGCTATCGGCAGTTATTGTAGTTTTTTCATCAACCACCACTTTATGCACAGGCCCTGTAAAATCGACCGATGTAGCCAATCCCCAACGAATATCTGTTCCGAATCGTTCGGCCTGTGCTTTAAAATCCTCCATCATTTCTGGCCCCATCGTTCCTTTCGGATATCCTGGAAAATTCTCAACTTCTGTAGTAATGGTTAGTTGACCTCCTGGCTGTAAACCCTGATACATAACAGGTTTCATATCAGCACGCGCAGCATATATTGCTGCTGTATATCCAGCAGGTCCACTTCCTATAATCAAACACTTTACATGTTCTTCTTTCTCTTCCATAATTCTAACTTCTGTTTTTAAAAATTGTTAACAAATATACACTTTGAAAGCAAATTGCCTTCAGAATTTTATTCACATCTGGAAATTTTAACTTATTCGGTGGATTAATGATGAGGATAGATGGTATCGTAAGTGGCTCCCATGCCCGACCAAACGCCTAATGCCCCACCATTAATATTACTTAAAATAGAAACTGGAGAGGCAAAGGGATTACCATTGTTTCCTAATTCGGCTTCATAGGTAGAATAAAAACTATATGATGCCCTATCGATCGCACAAAATTTAACATAAATGGTATCTGTAGGTTTATAATAACCTAATTGTTTTTTATCTAATGTTTCTGTGTAATCAGCCTCTGTTGGATCATAACCTCTGTCGCCATAAAAATCGAAACTTTTTCCATCTACAAATTTATCATCAAAAGTAGCCCCATCGCATGGAACGAATCTCCGGTTGAGTAGTTTCTCAGAACCATTAAACATAATACTTTTCCTTGGCAATTTAGCATACCATCTATACGCGTTACCCAATCCCGCTGGCTCAGAAAGATGTGCCCAAGCAAACCCAAGTGTGTCGTGAGGAGGATCTGCTTTCCACCAAACAGAATCTAATTTAACAGGTGAAGGTATGGTGGTGACAGAGGTAAATGTTTGCCCATCAGCTATCACAGTTAAATTATAGGTTTGCCCTGCAACACCAATTATACGACCTCCAATATATAATAATGGAATAGCAGATGCAGAATCAATGCCCAACATCAATGTATCGGTAACACCTGCAGAAGTAACATAAACTTTTGCATCCATTACCACAATTTTAGTAAAATCGACAGCAGAAGTTAGAGGGCTATTGCGAGTAACCATAACTTCAGCTTTTTTGCCATTCTCTATACTCCCTTCTATTACAATTTTGTTGGCACCAGAGGTCACTTTCAGATTTATGTCTTCTGTACATCCTGTAAGTAGGCTAAAAGAAAACAATGTGATGATTAAATACTTATTCATATTGAATGTGTTTATTAAAATTTAAAGTTCCACGTTACCGATGGAAGAATAGGAAACAAATACACTTGTTTTGCTTTTACTTGCAATGATTTATCGTAAGCACTTCCTGTGGTTGTGAAATAAACGATGTACGGATTGTGTCGATTGTAGGCATTAAAAATACTAAAGTTCCAACTTTGTTCATAATCCTTCAACCATTTTCTTGGATAATGCATGTTGGCAACATCTCTACCTTTCCTTTCGTATCGTTTGGTCAACCGTTCTTTCTTACGTGCAAGGTGTTTAGCCTTATCGGGTGTTAAGGTAGCCGAAAGATCCAATCGATGATAGGCTGGCATTCTAAACGCATTTCGATCTCCGTACTCTGTCACAAAATTTCCGTCAATAAAATAATAGGAAACAGGAACCGTGATGGCATTTCCGGTAGCATACACCCATACTGCGGAGAAGGTCCATTTCTTATTCAAATCATAACTCATGACCAACGATATATCATGCCTTCTATCATACTTAGCATAGAATGTGTTACCTAAATTCAAGTCAGGGAAAGTACGTGTAGTCCATGAAAGGGTGTATCCCAACCAACCATTGAATTTACCATAACGCTTTTTCACAAAAAACTCGGCTCCGTAGGCTATCCCTTCGCCAAACACAAAACTATTGTCAGCATTGTCATTTACAGTAGCAGCAGGCAACGACCCGTCTTTGTATTCAATTTGATTGTTAAGTTTCTTGTAATATACCTCCACTGATGTTTCGAAAAGGTTTTCTTTAAAGTTGCGGAAATAACCCAGCGAATACTGAGTACACCGTTGTGGTTGTACCACATCCGAAGCAGGAACCCAAGTGTCGGTTGGCAAAGTAAGTGCCGATAGCGAAGCTAATGAAATGTATTGAAGATTGTAGGTATATGATGCTTTAACTGACGACTTGCCATTGAACTGATAACAGATAGTGGCTCGTGGTTCTAATCCTCCGTATTCTTTTACTTTTTGATTCTCTTTGTATGTAATCACGCTTGTTGTTTGCCCCGTGAGAGGATCCTTAAGGTATCTATCGAAAGGACCAATCATAATGAAATCGGAATAACGTACCCCTGCATACAATTTAAGTTTCTCGGTCAAATCGAAATCATCGGAAAGGTAAACAGCCGATTCGTGCGCACGTTGTCGTTTTATAGCACCGAAATCAAATGTGGCATCGCCTGCTTTTGCAGACACGGAAGTAGGTGTGAAGATATGGAAGATGTAATTTGCTCCAAATTTAATTTTATGACGAATGGAAGGAAAGTAACCAAAATCTACTTTCGCATTAAAATCGCGAATACCAGAGAACAATTTGAACTCAAACTCTCCTTGATTAATACCTAGCGAAAAATTGTAATTGCTAAAAATGCCCGACACATTCATGAATAGTTTTTGATTGAACAAATGGTTCCAACGAACCACACCTGTTGCATTGCCCCAAGCTATATTCATTTTGAACATGGCAGAAGCATCGTTGAAACTTAATACATCTTGCCCAAAATAACCGCTTGCAAACAACCTATCTTTATCGGATAATCGATAATTGGCTTTTGCATTTACATCGTAAAAATAATAACCTGACCTTCTCAAAGAAGAAGATGGTGAAGAAAAAGGACGAGCTATTGCATCGATATAAGTTCTTCGGGCTGATAAAATAAATGACCCTGTATCTTTTTTAATAGGCCCTTCTACTGTGAATCGAGACGAAATAATTCCTATTCCTCCTTGTGCGTGTAAGGCTTTGTTGTTTCCTTCTTTCATGGTGATGTCGAGGACCGAAGCAAGCCTTCCACCATATTGAGCAGGCATTCCTCCTTTTATTAAGTTCACACTCGATATGGCATCGCCATTGAATACCGAAAAGAAACCCATTAAATGTGCTGCATTGTAAACCACTGCCTCGTCAAGCATGATTAAATTCTGGTCGGGACCACCTCCGCGAACATAAAAACCCGAATTGCCCTCGCCTGCCGATTTAACGCCTGGCAGAAGCTGTATCGTTTTCAAAACATCTACTTCGCCCATAAATGCAGGTATCTTCTTTATCTCTTCGATATCTAACTTCACAGCACCCACCGTTGTGCTCGAAACATTTTTATCCGAACGTTCGGAAGACACTTCAACTTCTTTTGCATTGATGGATGTTGGTTTTAACTCCACATTCAATCGAATGTCTTTGTTCAGGTTGATTTCTTTTTCGATGTTCTCGTACCCAACAAACGATATAATTAAATGGTAATTGCCTTTTTCTACTGTGATGGAATAAAAACCATATTGATTGGTGTTGCCTCCTTTTAGCAGTTCCTTGATGTAAACAGAAGCCCCTATACTCAGCTCTCCGTTTGAAGCATCTTTTACATAACCACTAATGGTATACTTCTGTTTCTCTTGTGCTATTAATAAATTGCCATTCGTGAGTATAACTAAAAAGGTAAGACATAGAATTTTGATTAGGTTTATTTTCATCGCATGGGTCTTGTTTCAACTAAATAACAACATTGTTTAATATTTGTTTGATTATGTTGAACAAGGATTGCAAAACTATGGAAACAATTTTTGATACGGTCGTTTCTGAGGTAGAATTTTTGTTAAATAATACCAATCTATTCTTTAACGAAATGTAAACAAATCGAGACAACATGATTAGGCACGAACCAATTGTGATTTTGAAGTTGAGAAACTAGCCCCTAAATATTACCTAACTAGCGATAGATACCTTATACCTTTCCCTCTGAATCTTCATCAATGTTTCAGGAATTTTATACAAGTCGTTCGATTTGTCAAGGAAATAGTCAGCACCATTCTCGAGGCAAACGGTTTTGTATTGAGGTTCGGAATGATTGGTCAACATCAGTATTTTCATATTTGGGTGTTTCTTTCTCAGGGTGATGAGTAGAAAGAGTCCATTTGCATTCGGGAGATCAGCATCAAGATTTATATCGAGGATGATGGCATCTGGGTTTTCCTGATTAATGAGAAACATGGCTCGTGGCACATTGCGTGCACAGCCTACATATTCAATGCCTTCCAACCCATTAATTAGTTCTTTCAACCTTTCGGTAATCATCTTTGAGTCGTCAATAATTACTACTTTTAATTTATCTGAAGTTTTCATTTTAGTTCTTGTTAGTTACGATACAAAGGTAAGGTCTTAGCTCCGGCTAGCTTGTAAACATATCCATCAACCCTATGTAGTATGATTAACTACGTCTGCAGGAGGAAACAAAAAAAAGGGGATAGCACCTACTAAATACTATCCCCCGCCCAATTCAAAAACTATTGGTATAGCTTAAATTTGACTTTGGGTTGTTTCATTATTCGATGAGCCTTGTTCATTTCTTTTTCTTTTATCATTTTAGTTATCTTCATTGCTTACATTGGATGATGGTGATGATGTACTTTTCCATTGGTCACCCTGCCAGTATGCCCTGTTTGCCCAGCTTTTTTTAACCCAACCACAACTGCATGAATAAGCTTACCTATACTTTTAAACAAAATAGTATCGAACAAGTATCTTAATCCTCGAAACAAAATCCTTCTTTTTAATTTCCGTTTCCGTTGCATCATTTCAAGCTTTTCGCGATATACATGCTTTAGGGTTTCGGGTAGCAATTTCATATCCTTTGTTTTATCAAGGAAATAATTTGCACCATTGGCCATGCAAAGGGTTCGGTGTTGAGGCCCCGATTTATGCGTCATCATCACTATCTTCAGCTTTGGATATTTCTTCCGTAAAGTTGTAAGCAGTAATATCCCTTCTGGGTTTTCCAACTCTTCATCCAGATTAATATCTAGTATGATGAGGTCGGGTTTCAGTTGATTTATCATTGCTATGGCTCTCGGCACATTACGTGCACAGCCCACATTGTCTATAAACTCCAGTCGCTTAAGCTCTCTTTGCAGTGCTTCGGTTATTACCCTCGAATCGTCAATGATAATTACCTTTATTTTCTCCGTTGCTTTCATCCCCTTCCATTCTATGTTCGGTACAAAGGTAGACAGGATAGGCCAAAGCGGCTGTAACCGAAAACACCAAAGGCATGTAGTTTTTTATACTACATGCCTTTGGCCTGTTAACAATGCTCTTTTTAGTATCTTTTCATAGCTTGTTTTTTTTATGATTAAATTATTGTTTTACTACTTTCTTCCTCACCACCCCCTTCTCCGTTTCCACCTCTACAAAATATACCCCTGCATTCCAGGTGCTAATATCTATGCTTAGTTGTTGGTTGTTGGTTGTTAGTTGTTGGTACACCACACTGCCAAGCACATTATATATAAGTATCGTTTTTAGTTTTTGGTTAGAGGTTAGCATTATTTCTTTGGTTGCTGGGTTGGGGATTATGTTTATATTTCCTTTCCCCATTTCCTCCACCCCATCATTTGTGCAATCTCGCACCGTAACATCATCTATAAAGTAATAGGCTGCTGAGTAATTATTATGATATAGAACTCCTATGGTATCTGTATGTGTATTAAAATTGCCAATCGTAATGTACTTTTCTCCTCCTTGGGCTATATAGTTACCCGAAACCAAGGTCCAGTTGGCAGTATCGCTTATAATGGTTGTTTCATTTATCTGAGGAATATAATTTAGGCGCAATGTATTGGGATTATAAACATGAGTATTATTAAAAAACATCCCAATATTATTTATCGCGATTTGTTCAGAACTAATATTATAATTACCCCGTTTTGAAGGAGAAGTGTAAAAACTTGTATGATATTTATGACCAGCAATCAATGCAGATGTGAGTTGTACTTGTAAATATTCTCTGTCATCACTTCTACTTCCAAAAAGAGATGCTCCAACATAAACATAACCCGTTCTGGGATATTGAAATCCATACGTATTATTTGGGACACCAGAATAACAAGTATCAAAGACATCAGGACTACCGTCTGATGGGGAATCCCAAGGAGGGTAAAAAGGCAAACCGACATTGCAAAGAGTTTTGATTTCAAAACTCGGATTAGGAACTAAATTTATCTGGCTTTTGCTAATTGTGATACCATATAAAAAAACAAAGAAGGGTATAAATCTTTTCATTAGTTTTGAATTGAAAAGCCCAATAGCAATTTGCTATTGGGCTTTGATACTATTTTATTTATTTACTACTATTTTACCTGAATTCACAATACTATCATTTGTTTTGACTTTGTAGATATAAATTCCATTTTTCAAATCACCCTCATTTATGAATAATACATGAGCATCATTTGAAAGCTTATAATTGCTTATAACTTCCCCTAAAACACTATAAATAGTAACAATTCCTGTTTCGTTGCTATTTATAGTATAATTGAGTTGCATTCTTCCATCGTTCGGGTTTGGATATAACTCGAAGTAGTTAACTTTCTCCAGTTCTATAGCGGTTGGAGGAAGTTTCGACTTTAAAGTTTCTTCCAAATCCAATACATCAATACCCAACATGGCTCGTGCCATATATACAGCATCTCCTCCTTTTAGTGGATTTTGATAGGCCACATTTTCTAATGTCGAAATTTCTATACTATCATACACCACTGTATAATCTTTTGTGCTATCGTTTAGCTTGCCCAGATGATTGAGGTAAACGGTATTTGTTTTTTTCTGGTTATCGTCCATAGTGAATCGGGTAGGGATGTTTTGGTTAAGTGCCATAGCTTATTCTTTCACAAACTTCTTCCTCACTATTCCTTTCTCTGTTTCCACTTCTACAAAATAAACACCTTGTGTAAGGTTACTTACATCTATTTCTATTTTACTATTACCAGTTAGCTTTAGGCTATTTACTTGCTCCCCCAGCACATTATATATCTTTATGCTTTGTACTTTGCACTTTGTACTTTCTATAGTTATTGTATTGCTTGCTGGGTTTGGGTAAACACTTACATTGTTTTGTTCTAATATTTCATCTATTCCAATACCAGAACAATTAACGCAATGAACATTAATATCATCGATATAATAATATGAATATGTAGAATATGTTAGAGTATTTAGTGTATCGTATTGATTTTGTGTAATGTACCCCATTGTTTAGACTAATTTTGTCAAAGATAAATAGATTATTCA
>JBAXQU010000059.1:0-20589 GCA_037131555.1 Bacteroidota bacterium | reverse complement strand
CCAACCATCTTCGAAAACTTCGATTTGCTCAAAAGTGGCGAAGGGTTTATTATTCACAACGACCACGACCCCAAACCACTGTATTATCAATTATTGGGCGAGCGTGGGAATATTTTCACTTGGGAATACCTCGAAGAAGGCCCCGAATGGTGGAAAGTCAAAATAGCAAAACTCAACGAAGGCGAAAAAGAATCGACCATTGGCGACTTAGTAACCAAAGATTTTCGCAAAGCCGAAATATTTAAAAAATATGGTTTAGACTTTTGTTGCGGTGGTAAAAAAACACTTACAGAAGCCTGCAAAACCAAAGGGTTGGATGTGGTTCAAATAGAAAAAGAACTCAAGGAAGTGGATACCATTGTGGCCAATCCATCACAAGATTTTAATACTTGGGAACTTGGCTTTTTGGCCGATTATGTGGCCAACACCCATCACAACTACATCAAAAAAGCAATTCCTGTTATCAGCGAATATACTAAAAAAGTAGCCAAAGTACATGGAGCTAATCATCCCGAAGCCATTGCCATTGCAAAGCTTTTCGAAAAAGTGGCCGATGATTTAATTACTCATCTTGGTATGGAAGAAAACATATTGTTTCCTTACATGAAAAAACTAGCTGCCGCCAATGCCTCTAAATCAAAAATTCAAGCTTCACCTTTTGGTAGTGTTCAAAATCCTATCTATGTTATGGAACAAGAACATGAACTTGCAGGCGATATAATGGAAGAAATAGCAGAGTTGTCCAATCGTTACGAGCCTCCTTACGATGCTTGTACTACTTTCAGATTATCGTATGCCAAACTAAAAGAGTTTGAAGACGATTTGCATCAGCACATTCACCTCGAAAATAACATTCTGTTTCCGAAGGCAATCGAAATGGAAAAACAACTTTCGTAACACCGCCCTAATAGACCTTCAAACGAAGGTCTGTTTTTTCTTTTATAAAAGAGGGAGATAAACAGTAACAATATAAATGCAGATAACACTATGTCAGAAAAAGTACTTCCCGAATTTGTTAAACTCTTAACACCGAATCTGACTGAAGAACTCGATGTGAGAGCAGGATTAGCGAAAGGAATAGATCCATTTAATTTAATAATGGACACTCTTGCCAAAATGCCAAAAGACAAAACACTTAAATTGATTAACACTTTCGAGCCAGCCCCTCTCATTGCCATTCTTAACAAAAAAGGATACATCCATTTTACCATTCGCCAAGAACCCAAGTTAACATTCACCTTCTTAAAACAAGTAGGTGGATTGGAGGCAAAAGAAACTTTAGAATCACCATTGCCAAACCTAAGCAATATAGTCGAATTCGAACAACAAGTAAAATGTTTCGGAGAAAAGATAATTACCATCGATGTTCGCCAACTCGAAATGCCATTGCCCATGCTCACCATATTGAACCAACTTGATGTATTGCCTGCCGATATGTTATTATATGTTCATCACAAAAAACTACCTCAGTTTTTGCTTCCCGAAATTCAGGAACGAGGTTTTCGCTGGCAAATAAACGAAATAACCGAAGGCGATGTAAGACTGCTTATTTACAAATGATGCTACCCAACACTAACTCTACCAGAACAGCTGGTGTGGTTCTTCCTTTTTATGCCTTTGGAGGGGCTTCTTTCCTTGCCTTAACCGTTGCTATGCTTTTTTCTGGCGATGCATTTATAGGACATTATTTTAATCCAAAACTCTTAGCCATTACTCACATTGCCACTTTGGGGTGGGCAAGCATGATTATTTTTGGTTCGCTGCATCAGTTGTTGCCCATTCTACTTGATAAAGCTTTGCACAGTATAGCTTACGCCAAAATTACTTTTTATAGCTTTGCCATTGGCATCATATTATTGGTGTATTCCTTTTGGACATTCTCCCTTGGTATTCCTCTGCAACTAGCAGCGGTGTTATTGCTCTCTGGAGCCACCATTCTTTTTTTAAACATTGTATTCACCGCTCGAAACACAGGAAAGCCTGCTATTCATGCAGTGTTTATTATCACGGCTGCGGGCTGGTTTTGGCTCACCGTGTTCTTAGGAACACTAATGGCATTTAATTTCACGTATTCATTTTTGCCATCAGAACAATTATTTTATTTGGGAATTCATGCGCACATCGGCATGGCTGGTTGGTTCATTCTTTTAATCATCGGAGTATCCTCAAAACTCATTCCTATGTTTTTATTATCGACAGCCATGGACACAAAAAAACTGTATTACTCCTATTTTATTATCAACGGAGCATTGCTTGCCTTTCTAATTCATGCACTAATTTTTAATGAAACACATAGAAGTGGTATTTATTTTAGCTTAGCAATTATCGGTATAGCAATTTATGTGTTCACCGTGATAAAATCATTCAAATCCAGAGTTCGAAAAGCACTCGATATAGGCATGAAACAAACCTTCCTTGCTGTTCTTTTTGTTTTTCTTCCTATTGTTTTTGGATGGATTTCAACATCAAATTTATTTCCAGTCTCTCCTTTTTTAATGCAAATAACGCTCGTGTACGGAGCAAGTTTTTTTATGGGATTTATCAGTTTACTAATTTTAGGACAATCTTTCAAAACTTTACCCTACATCATTTGGCTCGACAAATATCAAAACATGTCGGGCAAAAAAGGCACACCACTTCCAAAAGATTTGTTCTCCGAAAAACTTCTTCGTTATCAGATGGTGGTTTTTATAATCGGCTACATCCTTTTGCTTTCGGGTATTATATCATCATTAGTTTTGTTAATCACTATCGCAAATTCTATATTAATAATAGCTGCTATCCTTTATGTAATCAATATTTTCAAAATGTTTGTTCATAAACCAGCTTATGCAACCATCACCTAATCTTCGTAATCATGGAATTATATACCGAAGCAGATAATATAGAATTGAATGTTTACAACACTTTAAAAGAAGTAATTGACCCAGAATTAGCAATCAATATTATTGATTTAGGTTTGGTTTACAAAATACATTACGATCATTCCTCTGGTATTCACATACAAATGACATTATCAAACAAAGGTTGCCCTATGGGTCATGTAATTATCGAAAACATGAACTCCCTTTTGAGCGAACGATTTCCCGATTTCCAAAATACCATCGAATTAGTTTGGGAACCCATTTGGTCATCTGAGTTTGTGACTCCCCATGGAAGAATACTCTTAGGATTAACCTAGCTGTTTTCAAGTTTTCTTTTCAATGCCCTGCCCTTCGCCAGCGTCTCTCTCCAGCGCAGTCGAGCAATTCTTTCCCCTTCCCATCCCTAATTTCTCCTCACTTCATCCTCCATTCTCTTCCCTCATACCTCATTCACCTTAATCGCACCCCCCTCGCGCACAGCTTGTTCACTCTCGCGCACCATCGCCCTGCAATTCCGCACCACTTGTTCCCCATTTCGCCTCACATCATACCCATTTCTCATCGCTTGTACCCTCTCGCGCACCATCGCACGGCAATTTCGCACCACTTGTTCACAATTTCGCCTCACATGTCACCAATTTCCTATCACATGTCAAGAATTTCACCCCACATGTCAGCAATTTCTCACCGCTTGTACCCTCTCGCGCACCGCTTGTTCACAATTTCGCCTCACATGTCAGCGTTTTCCTATCACATGTCACGAATTTCACCCCACATGTCAAGCTTTTCTCACCGCTTGTACCCTCTCGCGCACCGCTTGTTCACAATTTCACCCCACATGTCACGAATTTCACCCCACATGTCAGCGTTTTCCTACCACATGTCACGAATTTCACCCCACATGTCAGCGTTTTCCTATCAAATGTCACGAATTTCACCCCACATGTCAACATTTTCCTATCACATGTCACGAAATTCACCCCACATGTCAGCAATTTCCTATCACATGTCAAGCTTTTCATTCTTCCTACATCCCCATTTTCCCTCCTTTTTCTAACAACCAACAACTAACAACCAACAACTAATTCTGTGCCTTCTTGTCTTACCTGTCCTTGCCCTTCAGGAATGATGAAATAATTCTTAATTGTGAATTCTACATTCATTAATAATAAATCACAACCCTCAAAACCCCCTCCTTTGTCATATTCATCAAAAAGACCAATCTTAAATAGTATCTTTGCAAAAAAATTAATTAAATGGCAAACATAGTAGCAATAGTTGGACGACCAAATGTTGGAAAATCAACATTATTTAATCGTTTAACAGACAGCAGAAAAGCAATTGTTGATGCCGAATCGGGGGTGACCCGTGATAGGCATTATGGCAAATCGGAATGGAACGGTATAGAGTTTTCGGTGATAGACACGGGAGGTTATGTAAAAGGTTCGGACGATGTGTTTGAGGGAGAAATACGCAAACAAGTGAAACTAGCCATTGACGAAGCTAATGTTATTTTATTCATCCTTGATGTGGCCGAAGGAATAACGGAAGATGACCGTGTGGTGGCTGATATGCTTCGCAGGGGCAAAAAGAAGGTATTTGTTGTTTCCAATAAAGTGGATAACCATGTTCGACAAGGTTTATCGGGCGAGTTTTATGCCCTAGGTCTTGGCGAACCGTATAATGTGTCGGCCATAAGCGGAAGCGGCACAGGCGATTTGCTTGATGCGGTGGTGGATGCTCTGGACAAAGAAGCTGTGGTGGAGGAACTCAATATTCCGAAGTTTGCCATCGTTGGCCGTCCAAACGTAGGGAAATCGTCCTTTATCAATGCCTTGCTTGGCAAAGAACGTAATATTGTGACTGCAATTGCTGGCACCACTCGCGATTCAATAAATACGAGATACACCGCCTTCAACCACGATTTCTTATTGATTGATACTGCCGGGATTCGCAAAAAATCGAAAGTGGAAGAAGATTTAGAGTTTTATTCGGTGATGCGTTCCATCCGTGCCATCGAAGATTGTGATGTATGTTTGCTTTTGATTGATGCTACCTTGGGCCTCGAAGCGCAAGATTTAAATATTTTTCACCTTGCCGAAAAAAACAGAAAAGGCATTGTGATTGTAATCAATAAATGGGATTTGGTGGAAAAGAACACCAATTCGACCAAGGAATACGAAGAAAAGATTCGTGAGAAATTAGCACCTTTCAAAGATGTTCCTATTATTTTTACTTCGGCACTTACCAAACAAAGGGTGCTCAAGGCCATCGAGGCAGCCGAAAAAGTAAACGAAAGCCGAACAAGAGTGATAAAAACACGAGAACTAAACGATGTGATGTTGCCAATCATTCAACATTCGCCTCCGCAAGCCTTAAAAGGAAAACATGTGAAAGTAAAGTTCATCACCCAATTGCCCACTCATGCTCCTACTTTTGCATTCTATTGCAACTTGCCTCAGTATGTTTCTGAAGCCTACATTCGTTTCCTCGAAAACCGTTTGCGCGACAACTTCGACTTTTGCGGGGTACCTATTCTGGTTTTCATGCGAAAGAAATAAGAAATAGAAACCAAATCATTATCAATAAAAAAAGCCTCGGTATTCCCGAGGCTTTTTTTGTTATCCGATAAGCAACCTCTAAACGAGGAAACTTATTGATAGAAAGAGAAAACTTCTATTTCTTCACCACTTTTATGGTTTTGCTATTTCCTTCTTTGCTTACAATGGTAGCAAAGTAAACACCTTTCGTCAATTTCGAAATGTCGATACTTTGTTCTTGACTAGTAAGTGTGGTGTGCATCACATTTTGTCCAACAACATTAGTAACACTAAGCATAGGGTTCGAACCAGCACTAAATCCATGTCTTATAATGATACTCGAATTAGCAGGATTAGGATAAACACTTATCGAAGCCGAATTATTATTCTCGCTGATACTTGTTGTTGTCAATGAAGGGTCGAAGTGCGAATGGACATAAATTGTTTTAGTGCTAACAGAAGCTGGTGTACCATTATCGGTAGCTGTAACAGTTACATAATGAATTCCAGGAGCTAAAGCAAGTACGCTGAAACTACATTGGTATTCAATATAAGTTGGTGAACTTTGAGATATAGTATAGGATAAATGAGACGCATCAGGACTCGAAACGGTTGCATTTACAGTCTGATTTATTTCAGGAGTAGTGATTCCAACCATAAATCTAACCGAATCGATAAGCATGGTATGGGTTGTATCGCCAGTATAAACATCTATTGTATCGCAGATATTATTATTGATAATTATAGGAGGTACATTTCCAACAGCAGCAACATTAAAATACATTCCTTGGTTATCTAACCAATCCACTTTATCGTTATTGCCATAAGGGCCGTCAAAAGCAACACCGGCACTGTCATATCTTCCAACCTGAAAATAATCAACACCATTACCATTATTAACGCCAACGGTTGCAGGAGTTCCTCCAAAGCCGTTCACTCCGCCAGAAGCTGAACCTGTAGTCCATTGCATATCGCCATAACAGAAACCTACGTTATCTCCAGCAGGTAGTAAGGGGTCAGTTCCATCAGTAAGTATCAATTGAAAAGTATTTAATTTATCAGACATTACGGGGTAATATCCCACATGTTCCCACTTAATGATGATGGCAGAAGAGGTGATTTTGTAATACACCAATCCACTTAACGAATCACGAGTATCTACATCTCCCCAAAAAGGAGCAATCATTACATACGTAGGGTCAGGGAAGGCTACTGAAGTAAAAATAGAGTATGGGCTACTAAAAGTAACGTTACCATTATTATTAATATAGATGGAGTCGTAATTTGTTCCAAAGAAATTAAAATTAAACGGTAATGCTTTAATAGGAGTCGACCAATCATCATTTCTATAATCAGGAGCTACTCCAGGACCGCCACTTCCTCCACTTCCTAGAAATTCGCATACACTGAAAGTGCTATCCAAAGGAATAAGACAACTGCAAATGCTGCTTTGTGATTTCTGTCCTCCAGGTTTCATTTTATAATGTACGGGAGCACTTGTGGAATGAACTAAGTTAGTAAAAACATAATTCTTTGTTAAATCTAATTGATGATTTTGTTTCATTAAACCATATTGCTGTGTAGTAATGTTCACTGTGTTTTGTGCATTAGCCGAAATGGCAAGCGAACAGGCAAAAAGTAATAGTAATTTTTTCATATTAAATGTTTTTAATTTGTGAGTACTATTATATAGACTCCATTTTGGCAAATAAGGTTGCATCACGTATCATCTTTTTTGAATAAAAAAAGGCTTCGGTTTCCCGAAGCCTTTAAAATAGGACTTTAATTTAATCTTGAAATTTAAACGGACTATTTTCTTACTAGTTTAATAGTCTTGCTATTTCCTTCTTTGCTCACAATGGTTGCAAAGTAAACACCTTTCGTCAATTTCGAAACATCTATAGTTTGCTCCTGACTTGTCAATGGGCTGGTCATCACCATTTGTCCTACCACATTGGTAATGGTAAGCGAGGCTGAACTTCCAAATCCATGTTTTACAGTAATTGTGGAGCTAGTTGGATTAGGATAGAGGCTAATTGAAGCCGAATTATTATTCTCGCTGATTCCTGTTGTTGTCAATGAAGGGTCGTAGTGCGAACGAATATAAATGTTTCTCGAAGTTTGTGCAGCCGGTGTTCCATCATCGGTTGCTGTTACGGTTACATAATGCAAGCCCGTAGCGAGGTTCAATACTTTGAAACTACAAGCATACTCCTTATATGTAGGTGTATTTTGTGTCATCGTATACGAAAGATTTGCAGCATCAGGGCTACTGAAGTTTGCTGTTACCGTTTGATTAAATTCAGGAGTACTTACTCCAATCATAAATCTCACCGAATCCACAAGCATAGTATGTGTTGTATCGCCAGTGTATACATCTATTGTATCGCATATGTTGTTATTAATGATTACTGGAGGAATATTTCCCGAAACAGATACATTAAAATATACCCCTTGATTGTCAAGCCAATCTACCCCGTCATTATTGCCATAAGGACCATCAAAGGTAACACCTGGACTATCAAATCGCCCTACCTGAAAATAGTCAACCCCATTGCCTTTGTTTACACCCACAGTAGCTGGTACTCCACCAAATCCGTTAACACCACTAGAAGCTGCACCAGTAGTCCATTGCATATCGCCATAACAGAAACCTACGTTGTCGCCAGGAGGCAGTAATGGGTCTGTTCCATCAGTAAGTATCAATTGAAAAGTATTTAATTTATCCGACATGTTGGAATAATACCCTACATGTTCCCATTTAATAATAATGGCAGAAGAGGTGATTTTGTAATACACTAATCCACTTAACGAATCACGAGTATCAACATCTCCCCAAAAAGGTGCTATCATATAATAAGTAGAATCAGGAAAAGGATTCGAAGTAAAAGTCATGTATCCATTCATAAACGAAACATTTCCATTATTATTGATGTACAACGAATCGAAATTGGTTCCATAGAAGTTAAAATTAAAAGGAATCGATATGACATTCGAACTAGCATCATCATTTCTATAATAAGGAGGTAAATAACCAGAGAACGGAACAACAGAATAAGTAGAGTCAAGCGTTTGCATGCAACTGCAAATGCTGCTTGGCGAATGGTTGGTCCCATGGTAGTGTATAGGGCCACTAAAAGGTGAAACATTACTTATTTTGTAATGTTTGGTTAAATCCAATTGATGATTTTGTTTTAACAAATCATACTGTTGCGAAGTAATGTTGACTGTGTTTTGTGCATTAGCCGAAATGGCAAGCGAACAGGCAAATAGTAGTAGTAATTTTTTCATATCGATTGTTATTAATTTGTGAGTACTATTGTATAGACTCCATTTTGGCAAATAAGGTTGCATCACTTACCATCTTTTTTGAATAAAAAAAGGCTTCGGTTTCCCGAAGCCTTTAAAATACTGCTTTAACCAAATATTTAATCTAATCGGACTATTTTCTTACTAGTTTGATGGTCTTGCTATTTCCTTCTTTGCTCACAATGGTTGCAAAGTAAATACCTTTTGTCAATTTCGAAATGTCAATAGTTTGCTCCTGACTTGTCAATAGGCTTGTCATCACCATTTGTCCTACCACATTGGTAATCGACAGTGAAGCCGAACTTCCAAATCCATGTTTTACGGTAATTGTGGAGCTAGTTGGATTAGGATAGAGGCTAATTGAAGCCGAATTATTATTCTCGCTGATTCCTGTTGTTGTCAATGAAGGGTCGTAATGCGAACGAATATAAATGTTTCTCGAAGTTTGTGCCGCAGGTGTTCCATCATCGGTTGCTGTCACGGTTACATAATGCAAGCCTGTTGCGAGGTTCAATACTCTGAAACTGCATGCATACTCTTTATAAGTAGCCGAACTTTGCGTGAGTGTGTACGACAAGCTACTTGCATCAGGACTAGAAATAGTAGCATTCACAGTTTGGTTTACTTCAGGTGTACTCACCCCAAGAGTAAATCGAACAGAATCAACAAGCATAGTATGGGTTGTGTCGCCAGTGTACACATCAATGGTGTCGCAGATATTGTTATTGATAATTACTGGAGGAATATTGGTTGAATAAGATGTGTTTAAATACATTCCTTGATTATCTAACCAATCAATTCCATCTGTTAGTCCATAAGGACCATCAAATGCAACTCCTGCTTGGCTAAATCTACCAATCTGAAAATAATGAGTGCTGTCTTTGTTTACACCTGCTGTGGCAGCCACACCTCCTGTTCCAGAAGCTGAAGTCCATTGCATATCACCATAACAATATCCTACGTTTTTTCCAGCAGGTAATATTGGGTCTGTTCCATCTGTTAATACAACTTGGAAAGTGTTATTTAAACCCGAATTATTCCCATAAGGATATACATGATCCCATTTTACAATAATATGAGTCGGTGTTACTTTGTAATAAATCAAACCACTACCCGAATTCATTGTATAAATATCTGCCCAAAATGGAGTGATTACTTTATAATTTGTGCTCGGGAAAGGAGTTGAAATAAAAGTTACATACGAATTGTTAAATGAAATGGTTCCATTACTATTGATAAATACAGATGAATAGTTAGTTCCATAAAAATTAAATGAAAAAGGAATACTTATGGTAGCTGAAGCATCATCCACTCTATAATCAGGAGGAGTTCCTCCTGAAAAGGGAACCACTAAAAAGGTAGAATCTAAAGGTACCATGCAACTACAAATGCTACTCGCTGATTTTTCGGACGAGCCTTTGTAATGAATAGGAACGGTGCGCGTGGCTACATCGGTAAAAATGTAGTTTTTGGTGGCATCTAATTGTCCATTCGCTTTTAAAGCCGAATAGGCCGAACTAGTAATATTCACTGTATTTTGTGCATTAGCAACAATGGCGAGTGAACAAGCAAAAAGAAGTAATAGTTTTTTCATTTTTTTACAGGTTTTAGTTTTTAATTAGGATGCTAAGTTACTCAAGTTCTATTACTAAACAAATTATTCGTGTCAAAAGCATGAATTTTGCAAGTAGAATTTTACGAGTTATTGTATTAAATGACATCAACTTTCATCAATTATAAATTAATTCCTAAAATTTTGTAATTTTGTTCCACAAACTTAAAATTTAATTCAAATGAAAAATCGGCACTTTATAAATTCAATCGCATTTTCTTTTCTTTTTTTTATTTTTATACAAAACAGTTTCGCTCAAGCAAAGAATCTTTTTTTTGCCGAATCATTTCATAGAGGAAGTCTTCTTATTGGTATTTCCGAGGGGAGCACTAAATCCAGATTCACCACAAAAAATTATGCTACGAATTCAGATAATCCAGTCTTAGTTAAACATGGTGATGAAAATGGAACACGCGATCCCTTTTTTATAGAATACGGTATCACTAATCATTGGGGGCTAGGAATCAGTTCTGGCAATGATATTTTTACTGTTAACGCGAGTGATTATTATGGGTTTAAACTGTTTAATAACGAACCTCTAAAAGTGAAAACCAACGATTTTGCTTTTTCTACAAGTTATCATGTGTTTTGCAACAAACGACTAGACCTATCAGTATTTACCGATTTAGGTTTTTACGATGTGCAATTTAATGGTCAGGATCAAGATTCAAATCCGTTTCAATATAAAGCTAGTGGAAACATTATTCGTGTTGGGAGTCGCGTGAGGTATTATTTTTTCCGACACTTAGGAGCTTTTGGGATGATTAGTTCATTTGCTGGGCATGCCTCTCCAAAAAATGTGTCCGATAATACAATCGCTTCAACTTATATTACAAATGTGAGCGGCTGTTCCATCGAAGCGGGATTTTGCTATCGGTTCTTTAAATAGAAAACTTAAATAGTGAATTTAAGTTACTCTCGCCTTCTTTTTAAAATAAATCACCCCTATTACTCCTGTTAAGAAAAGAAGTGTAGAGATTAGTTGAGCTTGAGTGAATCCGAAATTCCCGATATGATAAAGCGTGTTCACTCGAATATGCTCAATCGCAAAACGTTCGATTCCATTAAAAATAAGGTAAACAGAAAACAATACTCCTGGGGTAGTTATCTTTTTACGTAAATTCCAAAGCACTATAAACAAGATTAAACACATTATCGTTTCATAAAAAGGTGTAGGAAACACTGAAGGGACTAGATGATTGCAATACCTATCATTGATGCAGTTTTCTATTGGAACACCAACAGAGTTTACATTGTGTGCGTAGTCGTAACTCCACATCCAATCAGGAGCCCAATTGAGCCAACTAGGTTTGGGTGCAATATTGTCTATCCCCCAATCTCCATCGCCAGCAACCTGACAACCAATTCGGCCAATTGAATATGAAAGCATTAATGATGGTGCAGCTGCATCAATCAAATGGGTAACAGTTATCTTGTGTTTATGTCCATAATAAATGCAAGCAATTGACGCACAAATAAGCCCTCCATACATAGTCAATCCACTGAAAGATAAAATTGAACCCAATGGATCAGCCATAAAGTCATCCCAATTTTCTAAATTGTGAAATATTTTTGCGCCAAGCAACCCTGTCAAGGCTGCAATTAAGGTCATGTTCCCTGCTTCTTGAAATGGATGTATGGTCTGTTCAATCCATTTTGGTTCAGGTAATTTTTCTTTCTCTTTTTCTCTATATTTGAAATAGGCCATAATCGCTGCTAAAGCAATCCCTCCAATAATATTTCCGTTAGTGGATAGCAAAAAGCCTTGTGTGTTTTGAGAAAAAGCGGAGAAATTGAAAATAATGTAGAGTAGTTTAAAGCCAAGTAGAAATCCAATTACACCTGAAACGACAAGCTCAGAACTTGTTGCTTTTTGACCTATTAAAGTTTTTTTAGTGGTCGTTGTCAACAATCCTTGACTTTCTTTTCTTTTCAATTCTAAGGTCCAAAGGTAGGCTCCAGCAAGAAATGCCAACGCGACAAACAATCCAAAACTCTGAATCATTTTTAATGCTGGTATATTTAACCCAAATAAATTTTTAATGGCGTAGTAAAGCGATGGATACACTTGTTAATGAGTTTTAGATTTTGATTTATTGAATTATTATCTGTGGCGAAGGTACAAAAACAAATAGTTGAATCATGTTTTCCAATAAATTGTTTTGAATCGTAGTTATATGAAATAAGGGAGGAATAGCAATAGCTAATCCTCCCTTATTTAAAAAGTGAAAAATTTTGTTATTCTTTTATGTTTTCAAATTTAACGATGTCGGATGCAAAATCCATAAAGAACTTATGAGCAGATGTAAATACAAATCTATTATCACCTATCTTCTCAATAATGTTTCTTCTGTTCAAGGTATTAATAAAGTTTCTTCTGTTTTCTGCGTCTTTCAACTGTTTGTTAGAAACAATTAAATCAATGTATGATGAATTGTTTAAATAATTCTCTATTTCTTCAATTTCAAATTCGCTATATTGAATACGTTCCAAAAAGTTCTTGCCGTCCCTATCTAACTCATAACTGAGAAGAGCAAAGAAAATGCACATATCTCGAGATAACATTTCGTTCGATTCGTCCGATGTCATATATATATAATGCTGAGTGAACTTTAATTCATAATTGAAAGAAGATTTAAAGAAATGGGTGTAAAAGGCTTCATTATCCTTTATTACTTCATAAGTGCGTTCGGTTGGTAAAATGAATTTGCCAGCCATTAAATCTTCTACAATCTGGCGGTGATGATTAGGAAATTCCATGTTGATTTATTTTTATTTTTGGTACTGTTAATGTCAAATCGTTTATTCTTATTTTTTCAAATTCAGGTTTGGCTGTATATTCCAATTGAATATCTTCATCAAAGGCAAGACTTGTTAAAGCGAAAAACTTTTCAATTTCCACCTTCTTATAATCTTCCTTTAATGTTTTATTACACCATTTAAAAAAGTTATCTACTGGTAGATTCGACTTTAACTTTTGAGTGTAATGTGCTTTATCAAATATCCATTTTTCGACATCCACTTCTTCTTCATCAAAATAAACAGGAACATCATTTTTAAATTGTTCGAATAGCTCCGCTGCATTGAAAAAGGTACTCGGTGAATAAACAGTTGTTTCTTTCCGTTTAAGGATTTTAGGCGCTTTTTGTTTGTAAGGGTTTTTTAAATACGTTATCCAACCTGTCAAAATGATTGATTCTGTTCTGATGCGCTCAATTAATGGCAAAAGTTCGTTGGTCAATATTTTTGATTGACGAAGTAAATTGTCATTCACTTGTATCAATTGAAAATAAAGTTTTTCGAAAAGAATTCGAGTGTTCTCATCATCAAAATTTAAACGGTATTTATTCGAAAATTCGGAAACGTCATACAGTTTATTCGCAATTGAAGCACTATGATTGATGTCCAAGATTTTATTTAAGGGAAGAATATATTCGTCTATCCATCGTGAAGCGCGAATAATTTTTTCTCTATAGTCAACCTTTTTAACATTAGCTTTTAATTCACGAGTTTCATTCAACAAACTAATGGTATTCTTCTCCACCATTTCATAAAATGAGCGAATCTCGTTGCTAAGTTCATTGATTCGATTATTCAATAGCACTTTATCACCATTGATATTCTCTCTTATTTTTCGATACAATTCCGCAATTGAAATATGATACTTTTCAATTGTTTCTGGCAACATTGGTTTGAATTCGCTTAATATAAATTCAATTAAATTGTAATATACTGTGCGTATTTCGAAGTTCTCGTTTACATTGCTCAGTATCTTGTACTCCAATAATTGAATCTTAATATCAAAACCATGTTTTGCGGTTATTTGATTAAGTACTTCAAACGTTATCACTCCATCCTTAGATTGAGTATCATAAAGGTCGCTTATAATGTCGAAATATTCTAACAGAAAGCGAAGTATAGTTCTTGGTTCGGCTTTCATCTATTTAACTTTTTTAGGATTGGGTGCTACTTCTCCATTTCTTTCAACAATTACTGCATTGTGTTTTTCGTTGATGTTCACTTTTGTTTTCGAAGGGTAAATGAAATAGTATTTGTTAAATCCTTCCACTGCATCAGGTGCTGCAAAGATTGGAATAAAATAATGCTCTTTACAGAACTTCACAATCTCAGGTCGGTTTTGTTTATCTATTGTTGCTACCTCATCAATAAATAATGCAATTTTGTTTTTCTCATCAGTTACAGCTAATCGGTTGATGATAGACATAATCATCACTAATCGAATCATTCTATCTGTTCCATCCGACTCAACCTGATTAGCAAGGTCTACTCGTTTGTCGGCACCATGGATTTGTAATAATAATTCGATGTTGAACAATTCATTGAATTCCACTTTTCGTCCACTGTCGAGATAAGCGTTTAATACTTTTAAGTTTTCGCTTTGATCAAATTCAAAACTCATTTGACCATTGAACTCTTGTATAGAGCTAATTTTTTTAAGTTCTCCTACTATTTTTTCATTGTCAATTAATTCAATTTTCATTGACTCAATATTGGAGATACGAGTTTGAGAAAGTTTTTCATTAAATTTGGTATACACAAATTGTTTAAACTCTTCATATCGTTTAATTAATGTATAAGCAGGATTTGCAAATTGTGTAGAAATACTTTGTAATAATCCATCAATACTTCTTTCTTTGTCAGATAAGCAGGCTATTTCTTCTTCTACAAAGTTGATGAATTGATCTTCATCTGCACTATTGTTTCGCAATCTATATTTCAAATTTTCGAATGAGCCATCCTTCTTTGCTTTCAATTCAATTCTGTCTTTTTGGTGAATCGAAATTTTGGAATAGATATAATCTAAGTTGTCGTTGGTTTCGTATTCAGTAGGTATTACATCAATAGTTTCAGTTTCAAGCTTTCTTTCTTTCAGTTCTTTCACACGGTTTTCCATGTTACGTTTCTCTTCCTGAAGTTTCTCAAGCATAATCTCTTTTTCTGAAATTTCTTTCACCAAAGTACTTAGCTTATCTTCTACTTCTTTTTTCTCAAGATTCAGTTTCTTAATTTCTAACTCCACGGTGTGGATTAGTTTTTCGAGATGAGGCTTGCCTTCTATTCGTCTTACCTTATCTTTTATTAAATCTATTTCGTGAAGTATTGATTTTAAATTAGCATCCGTTTTCTCTTTATCCACAACAGTTTTCAAAAGGTCTTCTGTTTGCTTCTTTTCAAGTTCAAGAGTTTTTAATTCTTCCTTCAACTCTTTTATCGATTTGAATTCCTTCAAAACTATCCCTTTTGAGATGTCAATTTCCCCATCAAAAATATTCAGTAGTTTGTCCGAAATTTTCTTGATAGACTTTTTTACTTGTTTGCTAGGCAAACTTGTTACTTGTTCGGATAATATAGAATTCAGTAGTTTTTTTACATCTTCATTGTCGGATATTTTATGAATCAACAAATTGGTGTAATTGTCAATTTGGTTTTGGTGCGAAACAATTTGTTGATTTAATCTGTCAAGACGTTGTTCCAATTGTTTGCTCGACAATTTCTGACTTTCGATTGTTGTAATTCTTGTTTCAATTTCCTTACGTTCTTTATCCAAATTGCGCAACGATTCTTTCAAGAAATCCATCGATTCGAATTTGTTTATTTCTTCAAGCTCGGTTTGTTTTTCGAATAAAGAGTTTGCACTATTCCTAACGTCTGAATTTTTTTCACCAATTCGGGAAGCATATTTAAGTTCCTTGGGTTTCAGTATTTCGTTTATTTCATTTTGAATTGTTGAAATATTTTTCGCTTTGTCTAGTATGGTTATTTCTAATTCAGGAATGGCTGTAGTATAAGAGTTGTTGAAAGCAAACAAAAGTTCGCTTACAATTTTAGTTTTAGAGTTGTAAAGTTTTACTTGCTCTCTGTATTCAAGAAAATCAGCTCTTACCGACTTGATGTTTTTTATTTCATCATTTATTCTCAACAAATCAACAATGTCTTTTTTGTTTTTTTGAGAGAAATTTAACCCTTCGTTTTCGCGGTTATCAGCAATAATGAGCGAATCTTTAAGCGTTTTGTTGGTAATTAACTTGGAGTTGATTAAGTAACGATAAACTTTCGAAAAGTTGTTACTCAATCCGTCAGCTTTTACAGTGTCTTCGAGCCATACTACTGCATTGTTTTTAATTCCACGATGATATACATGATTGAAGACATCTGTTTTGGTTGCAAACTTAGTGTGCGTTATTCCTTTTTTATTGAGATTTTCGAGTACTTCGTTAAAATCCATCAATCGTTGATGAGTACCTTCTGTTTCAAAAAAGAAATCTTCACTATATTCGGATTCTATTTTAAAATATTCCAACTCTCCATCCGTATTGCGTTTCACAAGGATGCAATAAAATCCAAGTTTGTTAACTTCAAATATCAAAAAACTTTTGTTGTGTGTCGGAAAATAGTGATGTATCGTTTCTTTATCCCCTTTTCGCTGTCCGCTAAATGACATTTTTTGTCCATCGACTACAAACAAGAAGTTAAGTGCATAAATCAATGTACTCTTTCCGATATTATTTGGTCCTACCAATTGCATCGAATCGCAATTGTCCAATTTTAATTCGGCCTTTCCAAAGACTTTTGAGTTGATTAATGTTATTCGTGTAAGCATTTGTTTTAATTAGCTAATTTATTTATGCTCAAATATAGAAAGAACCTACGGCCCATTGGCATGCCGTTTTGATTGTTAATAATAAATTGTTGAGATTGGGCGGTTTGCAAAAAATATTGTTGAAAAATACTTTTCCACATATCTTCCCGAATATGTTTTTGAGCCTATTCTTTGGTATTAGCGAAGGAAATTTTCATACAACCATCGGCATCCAATTCCTCAAGTTTTACTTCTTTTAATTGGTTGATTAAATCAGATGAGTAAGCCGTTTTTACTTTGATGTAGTTATCGGTAAATCCATGCATATAGCCTTCTTTATTATCGGCCTCGAATAACACTTTTCTAGTTTCGCCTACATGTTGTTGATAGAAGTGACGGAGTTTTTTTGCAGACAATATCCTCAACATTTTATTTCTTTTTTTGCGTACCGCCATAGGCACGGTATTTTTTATGTTGATGGCATCTGTATTATCTCGTTCGGAATAGGTGAAAACATGCAAATAAGATATATCTAGCTCATTAAGGAAATTATACGTATCGATAAAATCTTCTTCTGTTTCTCCAGGAAAACCAACTATTACGTCTACTCCGATACAACAATGAGGCATCCGGTTTTTAATCGTGGTTACTCTTTCGGCATAAAGTTCACGTAGATATCTTCTGCGCATTGCTTTCAATATTTTGTTACTACCCGACTGTAGCGGAATATGAAAATGGGGAACAAATCGTTTTGCTTCCGAAACAAATTCTATAATTTCATTTTTTAATAAATTAGGTTCTATAGACGATATTCTGAATCGGTCAATTCCATCAATAGTATCGAGCGCTTTGGCCAAATCGAAAAAGGAATTTTCGTTTTTACTCGAAATAGTGGCTAAGTTCGAATTGTTGGCACCAAAGTCTCCAAGGTTCACTCCTGTAAGTACTATTTCTTTTACTCCTTTCGAAGCTATTTCTTTTGCATTATTTAAAACATTCGCAATACTATCACTTCTGCTATTTCCTCGTGCGAGCGGAATGGTACAAAAGGAGCAATTGTAATCACATCCATCTTGAACTTTCATAAAAGCCCGCGTTCTATCACCAACAGAATAAGAGCCAACAAAAAAATTGGCTTCTTCTATTTCGCAGCTATAAATTTCGGCTTTCGTTTTTTTGGTTAAATCATTCAAATATTGTAACAATTTGAACTTTTCGGAAGCCCCAAGTACTAAATCAACTCCTTCTATATTGGCTATTTCCTCTGGTTTCAGTTGCGCATAACATCCTACAATAACTACATAAGCCTCTGGAGAATGACTCATGGTAGTTTTAACTATCTGTTTACATTCCTTATCAGCATTGGCAGTTACCGAACAGGTATTAATAACATAAACATCGGCAGGTGCCGAAAAATCTACCTTACTATATCCTTGTTCTTCGAACAAACGAGCAATAGTGCTAGTTTCCGAAAAATTAAGCTTGCAGCCTAATGTATGAAATGCTACTTTTTTCATTTGGACTGCGAAAGTACAAAATACTTACACACCCTCGGCCATCGATATTTATTGTTCGAGGTTGATTTTTCAAATAGCGCGCGTCCTTTTATTTAATGCATAAAAAAGTATAAGGATAGGTAGAACATGAGGAGTCGTTTGATGCAACTTTATAGTGTATACTTTTGAAAATTACTTAATGAGTCGTGTTTTTTTACTCCGTGAGCAGGTCAAAAATCATTTTTGAGTATTACTTTTCGAGGAAAAATTAAGAATTCTGGAGGTTTGAAATAGTTTTTTTGTGGTATAAAATGATTTCAGAGAGGTAAAAAATCTTTTTAGTGAGGTAAAAAATGATTTCTGAGAGGTTCGAAATGATTTTAAAGAGGTAAAAAATGATTTCAGTGAGGTAGAAAATCATTTCGGAGCACTCAAAAATGATTTCTGAGAGGTAAAAAATGATTCCGTTGAGGTAGAAAACTATTTTTTACCAGAAAAAAATCATTTTCTACCTCACTATTTCTAATGTTTTCGCCTCCGAATCGACCATTTTTTGATTTTTGAGTCAAAAACAGGCCTTACGGAAGGCATTTTTGAGCTTTAGGATTTTTATTTGGCACAAAAGTGGCTTTGGACTTTGGCTATTTTAATAATAAATCACAAGGGGAGAAAAATTGAAATAAGGAGTAAAAAAAATACTGTAATTTTGAAACAAACCAAATACAATTATCAAATAAACAGAATATAACAATGAATAAAATAAATCCTGATGTAGATTTTTATTTCAATAAAGCTTCGAAATGGCAAAAGGAAATGGAACAATTAAGGGTGATTGCCCTCCAAAGTGGGCTTACCGAAGAATTGAAGTGGGGTTGCCCTTGTTATACATTTCAAAAAAGTAACGTGATTATTATTCATGGATTTAAAGAGTATTGTGCTTTTCTGTTTATCAAAGGTGCATTGCTGAAGGATTCCAAACACATACTCATTCAGCAAACTGAAAATGTACAAGCAGGTCGTCAGATTAGGTTTACGAGTGTAAACGAAATTATAAAATTGGAGAACACACTGAAGGCTTATATTAAAGAAGCCATAGAAGTAGAAAAATCAGGTCTTAAGGGAACTCTTAATAAGAACACTAATCTTGTTTTTCCCGAAGAATTTAAAAATAAATTGGAGGAAAATCCTTCCCTGAAATTAGCTTTTCAGGCATTAACACCTGGAAGGCAACGAGCATATAATCTTTTTTTCTCGGCACCAAAGCAATCAAAAACTCGCGAAGCAAGAGTTGAGAAATGCATTCCACAAATACTTATCGGAAAAGGACTGAACGATTAACAATTACTTGTAATTATCTATTTCTACAAATTTATTGCAAAACGGGTACTCGTATTCTATTTGGTTCGAAGCCACAATAATCAAGCGGTTTTTGCCATACTTTGTCACCAAATTTAAATACCAATCAATTGCTTTTTTATCCAAGTTTGATGTGGGCTCATCAAGCAATAACAAAGGTGTATTGCAAAGTATGGCCAATGCAAGTCGCACCCTTTGTTTCATACCCGATGAGTAGTATTTTATTTGTTTGTTTTTTGATTTTTCAAGTTCAATTAATTCAATAAAAGCGGAAGTACTCAAATCTTCTAAATAAGGTTTGAATTTTCCTTGAAAAGCAATTGCTTCGGTGAGTGTAAACTCTTCGTAAAGTTCGAGATACGGAGATGCAAAACTAAGGTGTTTAAATAATTTTTCTGCTTCAATTGTTTTCTGTGTAAGGTCGTGATAAGCAATCGTTCCTTCCGAAGCAATTAAATTTCCCGCAATCAATTGTAGTAATGTCGACTTTCCCGAACCATTAGCTCCAAGGATTACATAATTATTACCCAATGCAAATTCATAATTAAAATTACGGAATATCCATTCATAATTATAGCGTTTCCCGATATTTGATAGTGTAATTTGCATTTGCGCAAAACTACTAAAAATTAGCAAAGCGAATAAACCATCGCCTATTACAATAAAAAAACTATTTTTGTTTCCCTAAAACTATAATGAAGATGAATTACCTGAACACGTTAGCCTTTGCACAGGAAATGGATGCAAATGACAAGCTAAAAAGCTATCGCGATAAATTTTATTTCCCGATGATGAATGGAAAGAAAACCAT
>JBAXQU010000058.1:0-21540 GCA_037131555.1 Bacteroidota bacterium | reverse complement strand
ACGAAATTTCACGCTCTTTCGAAAACCCTCCGAATATTATTCCTATTTTCATATTATATTTTTCTCCTTATAAATAAAGGTGATTGGTAGATTACTGATATGCAAAAGTAAGTGATTGAACGGGGGCAATCAGGCAAGTTTGTTCAAGTATTCAACAAGTTTATTAACGGCTAAAGCACGGTGCGAAATTTTATTTTTTTCTTCCAAATCCATTTCAGCAAATGAATATGGGTGGTTCAATGGAGCAAATATCGAATCGTAACCAAAACCTTTTTCACCGCGCCTTTCGTGCAATATGGTTCCATAAATAGTCCCTTCAAACTGCACCTCCCTTCCATCAATAACCAATGAAATAACGGTTTTGAAACGAGCATTTCTATTGGCAACACCGTCTAGTTCGGTCAATACTTTGGCTATGTTTTTCTCCGAATCGCCTTCGTCTCCTGCATAGCGGGCCGACTTCACTCCTGGTTTACCACCAAGAGCTTCTATCTCGAGGCCGGTGTCGTCAGCAAAGCAGTTGTGATGGTATTTCTCATACACATAATACGCTTTTTGCGAAGCATTACCTTCTATGGTAGGCGTGGTTTCTGGAATATCTTCCATACAATTTACATCGTGCAAACTTAATACTCGGATAGGTGCCGGAATGAGTAATTGTATCTCGGTAACCTTGTGTTTATTTCTCGTAGCAAATACAAATTTCATGATGTGAAGGTATTTAGAAATAATTTTTTTGATTGGTTAAAATTACCAATTATTTCGATTGCATCATCAATAAAAAATCTCAGAAAGGTTTTTGTCTTTCTGAGATTTCTCAATGTTATTGTTCCGAAACGAGGCTTTACTTTTTCTTGTTGCCCACTTGTTGTTGGCGTTCCTTGGTCATTTGTTCCAATCGTTCTTGGAATTTCGATTTGGTCACCGGTTTCTTTTTATTGTCTTGAATCTTAGCGTGCAATTTATCGTGATCAATCACAAATTTCTGCATCACCCATGTTTGTCCGAAGGTAATCATGTTGGCAAGGAAATAATACCAGCTCAATCCTGCCGAATAACTGTTCATAAATCCAAGGAACATCACTGGCATGAGGTACATCATCCATTTCATTCCTGGCATTTGGTTTTGAGTTCCCATCAATTGGCTATTGCTCCATGTATAAAGCAGCGTTGAAACGGTCATCAACAAAGCAAACAAACTTACATGGTCGCCATACCAAGGCACTGCGAATCCGAAATTGTAAATAGAATCATACGTTGATAAATCGTGTGCCCAAAGGAAACCTTGCTGACGTAGTTCAATAGACGCTGGGAAGAAATTGAAGAGCGCAATAAGTATCGGCATTTGCAAAAGCACTGGTATACATCCTGCCATCGGATTCACTCCCGCTTGCTTGTACAAAGCCATGGTAGCTTGTTGTTTTTTTACAGGCTCTTCGTTTTTATATTTTTCATTCAACTCATCTATCTCTGGTTTCAACACCTTCATCTTGGCTGACGAAAGCACCGTTTTATAAGCTATCGGCAGCATCAACAATTTAAGAATAACAGTAAGCACCAAAATAATAATACCATAATTCCATCCAAAGCCATCCAAAAAGTTGAAGATAGGAATCACCAAAAAGCGATTGATCCAACCAAATATTTTCCAACCCAGAGCAATTTGCTTTTCGAGCTCCACATCATATTTCTTTAAGGTTTTGAAATGATTAGGGCCAAAATAAAAACGCATGCCATACGAAGTATTTGCTTGTGCGCTGTAAGGAATAGCAAACGAAGCCGTATAGTTTTTGATGTACTTGCCCGATGTTTTTTCCATGGCCGATTCCACCTCGGTATGTTTCTCGAACGTATTGTCGGAGATTAAAACAGAAGTAAAAAACTGTTGCTTGAAAGCCACCCATTTCACTCCTTTATCAAACGACTTTTTATCTTCCGAACTCTCACTTATCTTATCCACCCCATCTTCGGTAGTGTTGTAATAAACCGTAGAAGCACGTTGCTGAGTAAGGTGATTTTGCTCCAGTTTAGGGGTGCGCATCTGCCAATTTAATTTCAAATCGGTTGTTGTATTCGCAATTACGTCTTGCATACCCACCGTGTTCAATTTAAAACCTACCATGTATTCGTCACCCGTCAACGTATACACATATTCTAAGTACTTGTCCTTACTACCCGCGTACAGGCGCATCGAAAAGCTCTTCGAATCGGTACCCGAAATGCTGAATGCCTCAGCCGTTGGCGAAAAATAAAGCGAATCAGTAGCAAATGCTTTACCAAATGCCGAGAACGCAATGTTCTGAGTAGACGAATCAGCATCAAACAGAATCAACGGTTTGCCCTCGTAGGTTTTATATTTTTTCAATTCCACCGAAGCTATCCTACCGCCTTTGGCAGCTACATTCACCTTCATCACCTCGTTTTCCAAGGCTATTATTTTGTTCTCCCCTTTCGAAGCATCGCTAAATCCACCGTACACCGATTTGCTCATCACCTCCTTAGCCGAATCGCTAAGCACCACCGTTGTATTGTCGGCCCCAGAAGCGCCCAAAGATTTTGTTGGTTTAGGTTTGTTAGCCACAGCTAATTTCATTTGTTGCGCTTGCTCGTATTGTAGGGTCGAGTCTTGAAGGTGTTTTTTCAAGGCTAGTTCTGCAGCAGTTGGCTGCGAGTAAAACATCCACCCGATTAATATACCACCTATGATGACTAAACCGATTACCGAATTTTTATCCATTAGTTTTTTTGTAATTCAAATTTTTTAAGGGCGCAAAGATAGATAAATAAAGTAAAGCAGGACGAAGTTTGAACCGTTAACAATTCATAATACAGAACAGGGGTCTTAGGATGTAAAAGGTTAGGTTTGAGATTTTCTTGCCATTCAAACAAAAAGGCAGAAATTACCTATTCCAATATTCCTACCCTTCGTATTTCCTTAAGCCCCCAACAACTAACAACCAACAACTAATTTGGGCGAGCAAGTGCCCTCTTCGTCATCACATGTCCACCTGCCCACACGCGGTATCTTTTTTTTATTTATTTTTTCCCTGCGGGGCAATGTATAAAAAAAAGGATACTTCGCGCGGGTCAGGCGCAGTTAGTCACCGCTTAGCTTCCAATAACCTTTAAGTATGCACATAAAAACACCCCCCCTTTTCACAGCATAATTTCCCCTTCCTTCAGTCCAATAGTCCTTAAACTCTCTATGTGAAAACCCTATGTGCCTAATGTGCCTATGTGGTAAAAAACACCCCCTCACCATAGCCCCCCTTTTTTCGGGAAATGCTTCTTTTTTTGGGAAATGCTTCTTTTTTCGGGAAATGCTACTTTTTTCGGGAAACGTTACTTTTTTTGGGAAATGCTACTTTTTTTGGGAAATGCTACTTTTTTCGGGAAATGCTTCTTTTTTCGGGAAATGTCACTTTTTCACGCAAACGCATCATTGGCGCATCCTGTTCCATCATTTTCGCATCCTGCTCCATCATTTTCGCATCCTGTTCCATCATTTTCGCATCCTGTTCCATCATTTTCGCATCCTGTTCCATCATTTTCGCATCCCGTTCCATCATTTTCCCATCCCGTTCCATCATTTTCCCATCCCTTTCCATCTTTTTCCCATCCTGTTCCATCATTTTCCCATCCCGTTCCATCATTCTGCCCTCCCATCACTTCGCTTCGCCCTCGTTTGTAGCGCGGTAGGATAATGCGTTTGCAAAGCATAAATACACTACTCCCTTACCCTAATCCTTTAATTACCTCAATCCCCCAAAACCAAAATTCCAGATTTCCAATTTTAATTGCCTACTGTTAAATTGCCAAATTTCCCTTTGCGCCTTCGTGTCTTCGTGGCAGTAAAATCTAACATCTCAAATCTAACCTCTCAAATCTAGTCCCACCCAAAATTATTCCTTAACATTGCATCATAAATAATTGCAAAAACTTAAACTTAATTCCTAATCGATTGTTTATTGAAACCATGAAAACAAAACTCATTTTATTTGTCCTCTCGTCAGCCCTTGCCTCGTGTGCGCAACCAAGCAGCGAAAAAACAAGTAAACAAACTAACTTAACCAAAGAACAAACAACTAAAACCATGGACACAGCAACATTTGGAGCAGGCTGCTTTTGGTGCGTAGAAGCACAATTTCAATTATTAGAAGGAGTCGTATCAGTCACCTCGGGCTTTTCGGGAGGAACCATTAAAAATCCCTCCTACCGCGAGGTGTGCGAAGGAAGAACAGGTCATGCCGAAGTATGCCAGATAGTGTACGACCCTGCCAAAATATCGTACGATGAGCTATTGGCCGCTTTCTGGAAAACGCACGACCCTACACAACTCAACCGACAAGGCAATGATGTAGGAACTCAGTATCGCTCGGTGATATTTTATCACAACGACAATCAGAAAACATTGGCCGAAAACTACAAACAAAAGCTCAACGCCTCCAAAGCTTGGGATCACGACATTGTGACGGAGATAAGCCCCTTCACGGTGTTTTACAAAGCCGAAGATTATCATCAAAACTACTTTAATGCCAATGGCGACCAACCGTACTGCCACTATGTGATACAACCCAAAGTGGAGAAGTTTAGAGAGGTGTTTAAAGGAAAACTAAAGAAATAAATTAAGGATGAGTGAGCACAAAGTAATCGTGTTGGGAGGAGGAGCAGCAGGCTTTTTTGCAGCCATCAATTGTGCCCTGCACCACCCCAAAAGCAAGGTTACTTTGTTAGAAAAAACCAATAAGCTACTTGCAAAGGTGCGCGTGTCGGGAGGAGGCAGGTGCAATGTTACGCATGCTTGTTTCGACAATAAACTATTGGTAAAAAACTATCCTCGTGGCGAAAAAGAACTGCATGCTGTGTTTAGCCGATTCACCACCACCGATACCATCAACTGGTTTGAGCAACGCGGAGTGAACTTAAAAACCGAAGACGATGGGCGAATGTTCCCCACTACAGATAGCTCCGAAACTATTGTGAATTGCTTGATACGCGAAGCCACCCAAGCAGGTGTGGAGATAAAACAAGGTGCGGAGATAGAAGAAATAATAAAAAACGAAGACGATACGTTTACGCTTAAAGCCAACAATGGTGGAAGTTTCGAATGCAACCAATTGATTGTTGCCACAGGCGGAAATGCGAAAGCAGAAGCTTACGAATGGTTGCACAAACTTGGGCATAGCATCATCAAACCAGTGCCTTCGTTGTTTACATTTAATATTCCTGATAATAAAATCACCGCGTTGATGGGTGTGGCAGTGCCACATGCAAGGGTAAGAATTGCTGGATCGAAAGTAGAAACCGAAGGCGCTTTGATGATAACGCACTGGGGCATGAGTGGTCCTGCGGTGCTTAAAGCCTCGGCTTGGGGAGCTCGCGAGCTGAGCGAAATGAACTATGAGTTCAAGGCCATGATTAATTGGTTGCCCAAACATACTGAGGAAAAACTACGCATAGAGTTCAACAGCATTCGCGAAGAGTTTCCGGCAAAAACGATTATGAACCTTGCACCCGTTGAACTCCCGAAAAGGCTTTGGGAGTTTTTGGTAGAAAAGGCAAACATTGCTTCTACCACTCGCTGGGCCGATTTGCCGAAGAAGAACTCCAATGTTTTAATCAATCTTTTGCTAAACGATGAGTATACGGTAAAAGGGAAAACTACCTTTAAAGAAGAGTTTGTAACCTGCGGAGGTATCAACTCGAAAGAGATTGATTTTGCTACAATGCAAAGCAAATTGATAAATGGACTGTATTTTGCAGGTGAAATAATAAATGTGGATGGAGTGACGGGAGGATTCAATTTTCAGAATGCTTGGAGTACTGCTTGGGTGGCAGCCCGCTTGGAATCGAAAACGAAAACCACCACAAACTAAAGAATTAACGACAAATTATTAATAGCGTACGCAGTAATTTTTACATTTGCCAAACCAAATAAACACAACAAACCTAACGACTATGTATAAATTCATGATCACTATAGAACTCCCTGAGTACTTTTCAGAAGAGTTAATTTCATTAATTCCGAAACAACGCGCACATATAGATAAGTTAATGGACGAAGGAACTATACTTCAATATGCGCTTTCCATGGACCGTCAACAATTATGGGTGATACTATTAGCAAAGTCGGAGAAGAGTGCGCAGAGCGTTCTCGCTTCGTTTCCGATATATGAATACATGCGACCAACCATTATTCCTTTGGCCTTTTCGAATTCGGTTTCGCACGAATTGCCAAAAATAATATTGAACTAAATTGTCTATAACATAAAAGATGAAGAAAATACTACACAGAGCTTCGGAACGAGGCCATGCTAATCATGGTTGGTTGAATGCTCATCATTCGTTCAGTTTTGCTAATTATTACGACCCAAGTAAAGTTCATTTCGGATTGTTACGAGTGTTGAATGATGATACGATAGGACCAGGGACAGGCTTTGGCACCCACCCACACGACAATATGGAGATAGTGACCATACCGCTAAAAGGCACACTCGAACATAAAGATAGCATGGGTAATATTGGAGTGATACGTCCGAACGAAATACAAGCAATGAGTGCAGGCTCGGGATTGATGCATTCGGAATACAACCATTCGAAAACAGAAGAATTGAATCTGTTGCAAATTTGGGTATTCCCTAAATTGAAAAACATTGAACCGAGATACGAACAGCGTGTGTTTTCGGCTGAAGAAAAGAATGGAAAATTCAAAACCATAGTGGCTCCAGTAAAATCAAGTGATATCATGTGGATTAATCAGGATGCTTATTTCTCGTTAGGTAAATTTGAAAAGGATAGCCAAGTGGAATACACAATACAACATCCTGGCAATGGTGCTTATATTTTCATGATAGAAGGAGAAGCTAGTATTGAAGGAGAAGTGCTTGGCAAGCGTGACGCTTTGGGTGTTTGGGAAACAACAAAAATTTCAATAGCTACTCATGCTATATCAGAAATACTCATCATTGAAGTTCCTATGAATTAAATAAGGAAGAAGTAATTAAAAAAGGCAAGTTGACTTATCCAACTTGCCTTTTTTATTTGTGGACAGAAAGTGGATTATCTTAAATCTTCGACAGAGATGCCGGGATGTGCTTTCGCATTGAAAGTAAAATCAGCATCGGCCATAGCTGCATTTCCTTCGAACGTCTTGATAGTATAGGTTTGTGTAGAACCATCTTTCATCAACATTTTTACACTTGATATTTGCTTTTTTGTTTTGTCGATGAACAACTTTGCGGTATGAAACTTCTTCTTATCGGGATTCAAAGGAAAAAGACTTATGTTTTGTGTGATGGCATCTTCACCATCAAATTTATATTTATATCCCTTTTCGTAGATTGTAAATATGGTGGTTGGATTAAGGGCATCGTCCCCTCCTGCTTCCATGTCTTTTACTTGCACTTCGTTTGCATCTTTAATAAAGTCCCAAACGGTTTTCCCATCACAATAAATTTCATGTCCTGGGATTTCTAATTTGTATTTATTTCCTTTCGTTTGAATTTTTCCATTTTGCGAATCTTTCGATTTGTCTTTCTTTTCATTGACAAATGTAAACTCGGCTTTGATGGAGGTGTAGGCTTTTGTTTTTGTACTTAATTCATCAAGAATTTTTTTTGCCTGAACATCAACTTGTCCTTTTGCATTAAAAATAATTGAACTAAAAATGGCTATTGCTAATATTCCTTTTTTTATCATGTTTTAAATTATTTGCTCTCCGAATCTTTCAAAAATTGTTCCAAAGATAACATATCTTTAATTAATACTTCTCTCGCTTTGGAGCCTTCGAAAGGCCCAATGATGCCAGCAGATTCCAACTGATCAACAATTCTGCCTGCACGGTTGTAACCTAATTTTAATCTTCTTTGTAAGAGTGAAGCAGAACCTTGTTGAGTTTGAACAACAATTTCGGCAGCTTGTTTGAAAAAGCTATCGCGCTGCGAAGGGTCGTCATCCTTATTGCCTCCTCCTTCTCCATTTTCGTCCACATATTCGGGAAGCATAAAGGCAGTAGGATAACTACGTTGGCTACCAATGAAATCGCATATCTTGTCCACTTCGGGAGTGTCGACAAAAGCACATTGAAGACGAATCAAGTCGTTGCCGGTGGAAAGCAACATATCACCTCTTCCGATGAGTTGATCTGCACCACCTGAATCAAGAATGGTTCGTGAATCTATCTTGGATGTAACTCTGAATGCAATACGTGCAGGGAAATTGGCTTTGATGGTCCCTGTGATAATATTGACGGATGGTCGTTGAGTAGCAATAATCAAATGTATCCCGATAGCACGAGCCAACTGAGCGAGCCTCGCAATAGGTGTTTCGACTTCCTTACCGGCTGTCATAATTAAGTCGGCAAACTCATCTACCACGAGCACAATGTAAGGCAAAAACTTATGCCCATTGTTTGGATTAAGTTTTCGTGAAATAAATTTAGCGTTGTATTCTCGCAAATTACGTACTTCAGCATCTTTCAACAAATCGTACCGCTGATCCATTTCGATACACAAAGAGTTGAGCGTATGCACCACCTTTTTGGTATCGGTGATGATGGCTTCGGCACTGTCAGGAAGTTTGGCTAAATAATGACGTTCTATTTTATTGAACAATGTTAACTCCACTTTTTTAGGATCGACCAACACAAATTTTATTTGAGATGGATGTTTTTTATAAAGCAAGGATACTAATACAGCATTCAACCCCACCGATTTTCCTTGACCTGTAGCACCCGCCATGAGCAAGTGAGGCATCTTTGCCAAATCAGCAATAAATATTTCGTTGCTGATAGTCTTACCCAATGCTATGGGTAAATCCATTTTTGTGTTCTGAAATTTATCTGATGCTAATAGCGTACGCATGGGTACCATCTCTGGATTTAAATTTGGCACCTCAATACCAATGGTTCCTTTGCCAGGCATTGGAGCAATAATACGAATACCGAGCGCTGATAAACTTAAAGCAATATCATCTTCAAGATTTTTTATTTTCGAAATTCGTACACCAGGAGCAGGAATAATTTCGTAAAGCGTAACGGTTGGCCCAACTGTCGCAAGTATCTTTGTAATCTCAATACCGTAATCACCCAGTGTTTTCAGGATTTTGTCTTTATTTGCAGTGAGTTCTTCGGTGTTGATGACAATATCTTTTGAACCACCGTAATCTTCGAGCAAATCGATTGGAGGAAATTGGTAAGATGATAAATCTAATGTTGGGTCATACTCTCCAACTTGTGCTTTAAGGGCTTCTGCAATTTGTTCGGGAGAGAGTTCTTCCACTTTGTTCTCAATCAAAGCAGCATTTTCGAGTGTAAAAGGAACCGCATCTGTTTCTGAAGACAGCACGAGTGGTTCGTTATCGATGGGCTTTTCAACTTCTTCAACGATGTCGTATTTCGAATCATTAGTGATCTCAAAAGCCCCTTTTTTTTCCTCTTCAGGTATTACTTCCTTTTTGATAGTGTTTTTTAGATCCTCCTTAATGGGTTCGATAATAGGTTCTGCCTCCACCTCTTCGTTTACAGTTTCTTTTTGTTTTCTAAAAGCAATATTAAAGGCTGCTACTAAAAACACAATAAACGCAAAACCGAGTAAAACACCTGTACCTGCATATCCTATTATTTCATTGAGTTTATTGCTAATTACAAAACCAAAAGCGCCACCTGGAAACACAGGAGAAGTATTAAAAACATAACCTGTACCGATGGAGATAAATAATAACCAGAAAAATCCATGCGCATAGCCTTTGCTCAAATTCAACCATTCAATATTGAAAAGTATCTTGATGCCCATTACTGAAAAAAGAAGAGGAAAGATATAGGATGCAACTCCAAACCATTTGTAGATAAATATGTGAGCAAGCAAGGCTCCTGTTTTTCCCAACCAATTTTCGACACGCATATCAGATGAGAACAAACTGCCATTTACTGCACTAAAGTCATTTTGCCAAGTAAATAGAAACGAAGTGAAAGCAATTGCTAAGTATACCGATGCTAAAAGCAGGGTTAAGCCAAATATTTTTTGAAACCTTTCATCGTATAAAAACGAAAAGTATTCGCTTAATCTTTCTTTTAAAGAAGTTTTGCCAGAAGGGGTTCCTGTGTCTTTTGACTTTTCCTTCTTTGCTTTATTCTCAGGCGATTTCGCATCTTCCTTACCTTCCTTTAAAGTGTTCTTTATTGTATTTTTCTTTGGTTCTGCCATTTATTTTTTCGCCTATTTACTCATTTTAGTAAATTATAGAAATGAGAATAGTTATCCGTTCTATTGAATTATTTGAGAATCGAAATTAACATAGTTAATAAGACGAAGTAAGACAAATAGAATAATATTATAAACGATGAATTGTGGATAACAAAATTACCCAAAAGAGTGATAAAGACAATCTACTTAAAAAAGCGCTAAAGCTCTGTTCAAAAGCTTAAAAAAGAAGTACAACCTTATTGTTCTTCAATCACAACACCCATAGAACAGAATTTCTCGATACGCTGATCAACACGTTCTTTAGGATTCATTTTTTCTAAAGCTTTGATATGTGTTAATATTTCAGCTTTAACGGTTTTGAATATTTCCTCCTGATTGGTATGAGCACCTCCAAGGGGTTCCAAAATAATTCCATCAATGAGTTTGTTTTCTAGCATATCTTTAGGGGTGAGCTTTAAAGCTTCAGCAGCTCTTTCCTTGTTGTTCCAATTTCTCCAAAGAATAGAAGAGCATGACTCTGGCGAGATGACAGAATACCAAGTATTCTCGAGCATTAGTACTTTATCCCCAATCCCAATTCCGAGTGCACCACCAGAAGCTCCTTCGCCAATAATGATACAAATAACGGGTACTTTTAGTTGAGCCATCTCGAGTAAGTTTCGAGCGATTGCTTCTCCTTGTCCCCTTTCTTCTGCTTCGATTCCTGGAAAAGCACCAGGAGTATCGATGAATGTAACAATGGGTTTATTGAACTTTTCAGCCAATTTCATTAAGCGAAGTGCTTTTCGGTAACCTTCAGGGTTAGCCATTCCGAAATTACGTATTTGTCGCATTTTTGTAGTGATTCCTTTTTGTTGTCCTACAAACATAACCGTTTTGCCATCCACGCTTCCCCAACCACCAATCATCGCTTTATCATCTCTCACGGTGCGATCTCCATGGAGTTCTATGAAAGTGCCACTTGTAATATACTGTAAATATGCTAAGGTATAAGGTCTGTCTGGGTGCCTAGAAACCTGAACACGTTGCCATGGAGTTAGGTTACTGTAAATTTCTTCACGCGTACTTTTGATTTTATCTTCTATATCTACACAAGTTTTAGACACATCAATACCGCTCTTTTCAGCCACTTGATTCATTTTTTCCAATTGCTCATAAAGCTCGGCAATTGGTTTCTCGAAATCTAAATAATTCATTTTTCAATATTTTTGGACTGCTAAAGTAATAAAATTTGAATTACTAAAATAAGTAATGTTGTGGTAAAGATTTTTGTGCTTTTAAAATTAAAGAAGTACTAATTCTATTTCAGAAGACTAGTGAGTGAGGATGGTTATTGCAGATAGGCCTACATGAAAAGAAATAATGGATGATTGCACCCCAATTATTTGTTTCCTAAGGATAATTTTTTGAAAACTTCAACATGCCTTTTTGAAACAATTTCCCAATCGTAAGTTTCTTTCACTTTCAGAACAGAGCTTCGAGAGAAGGCTTCTTTTTCAGAAATAGATGCATTATAATAGTCAATGATTGCCTTCTTTAATTCAACAACATTGTTTTTTTCGATGAGATAACCATTGGAATCATCCACTAGTTCAGCAGTAGCGCCAACATTTGACACAATTATCGGGAGTCCATAACTCATAGCCTCAAGAACCACTGTTGGCATACCTTCAAAAAGAGTTGGAAAAACGAAAACATCGGCATTTTTATATAATTCTATCAATTGCTCATCAGAAACAAAACCTAGGTAATTGATATTACTTAGCGAATAATTTGTTTTATAAAATTCGAAAAGCGGTCCTTTGCCACCTAAATTAAATTGAAGTTTATTCTCCCAGCCTTCCGAGTTTAATTCGTTTATCGCTTGAATTAAAATATGGATTCCTTTGTTCTGAGCGAAACGGGCAACGAATAGCAAGCTAATCTTAGTTCCATTAAAATCTCGATGCTTAAAACCTTCAGATGGTTTAACCCCATTAGGAAGCACAATCACCTTGTCTTTATGATGAGCGAGAATATTTTGAAGAATATTTGTAAGACCACCACCAAGTGAAACAACATACGATGAACGATTGAAGAGGTATTTAAAAATAATTTGGAATGGAATTGCCTTAATTCTCTCCATGAATGTAATGGTTTGAAAGGGCTCTAATCCATGAGGATTAATAATAATTTTATCTGAAATAAGTCCGATGTTATACCATACAGAAAGTCCTTGAGAGTAAACAATAAAATTTCTGTACTGATTGATTACTTTAAACACACGTTTTGAGTACCGATAACATTCGAGCAAATAATTCTTTTTCGGATTTATTCCTTCAACAGAGAATTCGTGAACAGTAGAATACATCGGAAATATTTTTTCTTTGTGAGGATGAATTACAATTAAATCTATCGTATCATTCTTTGCAAGATATTCAATCAAATATCGCGAATGCCGTTGCATTCCTCCGATACTGTTCGGAAAAATCCCATCTGTACAAAATATAACCTTCAATTTAGTCATTCCTCAAAAAGATTATTTCAATAAGGTTTTCACGCCTTCATCGATACTAACCTTAGGCTCCCAATTGATATACGATTTGAGTTTTGAAATGTCGGCAAGCAAATGCATTCGTTCGACTTTTCTAACTCGAGAAGGCTCGATTTCGATGTTTATTTTTTCACCTAATTGACGCTCAAACGCCTCAACTATATCGGTCACGGAATACTCGATGCCTCGCCCTAGGTTGAATGTGTCGATTCCTTTGTCAAATTTATTTAGCAATAAATTCATAGCAGTTGCCATGTCAGAAGTGTGGATAAAATCACGTTTCGGAGTTAAGTTCCCTAATCTAATGGTTCTTAATCCCGAGTTGATTTGATTCTGTATCTCAGGAATTAAATGAGGATTTGTTTCGTTAGGTCCGAATGCATTAAAGAATCTACAAATCAAAACTGGGATATTCGTTTTTAAATGAAACTCATTGCATAAATGTTCACCTGTAAGTTTAGACAAACCATATATATCTAATGGTTCAACCCTATCACTTTCTTTTACATCAAAATCGGAGATTGGGTAAACCGCAGCTGTTGATGCAAAAAGCAATGAATCCAAATTAGTCAATTTAGAAGCGGCATTTAATATATTGAGGGTTCCTTGAATGTTGATATTACTTGACTCGAAAGGATGTTGATTACAGTGAGGAATAAAATGAATAGCGGCAAGATGAATGATTTTGTTAGGGCTAATTTCAGAAATCACTTCCTCCACTTTTTGTTTGTCAAGAATGTCGATATTAAAAAAATTCTCATCTGAGATATTAATAAATTGTCGATTCCCGAAAGACAAATTGTCTATTACGAAAAGTTCATTATCGTGCTTTTGCAGTTCAGCAATAAGTGCCGAACCAATGAATCCAGCGCCTCCAGTAATTAGTATTTTTTTCATTTAAGTGTTAATAATATTTCGTTATAAAAATTAAACGTATTCGACTTCGAATACTTTTGTTTTATTTTGTTTTGCAAGTTTATTGATAAATAGTTCATCAATGTGGAATTTTCAATAAGCTTTAACAATGCTGAATAAAGTTCTTCTGAAGATTCGTTTTTAAATAGCAGTAATTCCTTTTCATTTTCAAACAAATCAACAATTGTTGGAGTATCAGGAGCAACAACGGCCATGCTTGAAGCTGCATATTCGAAAATTTTATTTGGCGCTCCATACCAATTTGAACTAGGCATTACCCCAATATCAATTTTCTGCTTTAAATTGGAAAGCTCTTTATTATCTACAAATCCGGTTAGAAATATATCCTTCGAGAATTCATTTTGTTCGACCTCTTTTTTTACCTTATAAAATTCTTCTCCATCGCCTAATAGATACAAAGCAACATCTTTGCCTTGTTTCTTTAATTTTGTAAAAACCTCTATTAGCAGATCTACTCTATGCCACCTCAAAAAAGACCCGATAAATCCGATATTGATTTTACTATTAAATTCCCTATTTTTTATTATATCGAAACGAGTAAAGTCAACATTCTGATGTATCCTTATATTTGATTTATTTCTTGTGATTTTGAAAATATAATCCTTCATGGGGTTAGAATAAACCACAATTGATGAAGCCTGGATTAACGTCCTTTTTTCACGTAGCTTTACTCTGTTAATAAAGAAAGGTAAACTGTTGTTAAAAAAAACATATTCGTCAATTATTGGGGCATCATAGATTACAATCAAAGGAACATTTAAACGCTTGGATAAATTGTAACCTACAAAAGAACCGTAACTATAAAACTCTAAAACAAAATCAATATTTGTAATGTTCTTTAATCTCTTTTCTAATTCGTGATGTTGATTTAACAATCGAATATCTTTTGCTATCCTTATTAATTTCTCTGGAAATAGTTTTTTTATGAAGGAATATTTTGAATTGGAAATTGGAAGAACTGTTGACGACTGAATATTCTCAGGCAAATCACTATCAACCCCGTTAATATAAAATTTATGGTTGCCATATTCTTTCATCAATGCACAAAGTGACAGAATATAAGAGCCTAGCGCAGATTTACGACTAAAAACGCTATTCGTGTCCTTTGCAAACAAAACAAGTATATTTTTTCCCATTTGATTAAATCCTGTCAAAATTCAGTTATTCCTTTGTACTAGTTTTACTAAATAATTTGCACTCTATAAGTATTACCGCTATTTTGCACAGCAAAGTTAGAAGAAGATTCTAAACAAAAAATTCTGGCACTTGAAATCATTTTGTTTCGTTCGCCAAGATTGCTGTGTAAACTTTTGCGCCATTTCTATTTAAATGATGCCAATCGAAGTAGAATTCCTTATTGAAGGATAATTCTATTTGAGTATGGTCGATTAATAATATATTGTACTTAGTTATCAATGGTCCTAATTCTGCTATAAAAGCAATAGGAGATGTCTTATTGACTATACCCTTTTTATGATATACAGGAGGCAAGACAAATACTAATTGAATTTTTTTTTCAGAACAAGCTTTGCAAATTCCTGCAAGGTGTTTCAAACCTTCATTATGATTCTTAATATTAGTAGGTATTATTTCTTTTGTTTTGTTTTTAGCAACTTCAGCATCAACTTTCCAAGAACCAGCGCCTAAAGGTTCGTATCCTTTTATCAATTCTGACGTGATTCTATTCGGGGACAAAACACCCATGATGCCAAGATTCTTTAGATAATCGTTATACTTGGTAACACCAATAAATGGGAAATACTTTACCGACTTTATATCAGAATCGTACTTACTGACAAAATTGTAAATGGTAGAATCGTTACAATAAGGATAATACTGTACAGGGAAATTAATTTCGGTGGTTGAATCAAGTACATAAGGTTCGAGAACAATAAAAATCTTTTTGGGGGCTGGATGATTTGATTGTAGATATCTTTTGATGATCATTAAATTATGTTCGATTTTTGCACCTGGATAACCAAAATTAAATGAATTTACTTTATTAATCGAATCGTAAACCAATGGGTTAATATTATTTTTGGCTAACGAAGACCCTACAAAAAGCACTTGGTGATTTTCAACTGAGTTTACCAACTCTCTTATTACAGGGAATGTGTCGTTCTTTTGATTCTTCAATCCTAAATTGATGAACATAAAAAAAAGATATGACACAATAAATGCTCCTAGACAAATAGATAATATGTACTTTAAGAGGGAGCTCATTAAAAATTAAAATAAATAAAAATCTGAGGATGAAAATAACCTAACACAATTACTAGTGTTAATGTTATAAAACTAAACACATAATTACCTCGAATCAATTGATTGAACTTTGATAATGTTGGAGTAAATTTCCGTTCCACAAAAAGCAGAAAGAAGATTGATGACAAAAGAATAATGAGACTAAACATACCGAATTTACTGAATTCGAGAAGGTAATTTGAATTAAAACCAATATGACCTATTCTGTTAATTATTTCAAATGCAATGGCTGTATTATCAGCTCTAAAAAAAACAAATGAGAAGACAACGAAGTGAAATGTGATGAACCAACTACCATTATCATAAATCCAGCTTGGTAACTTTTCGGACAATCCTTTTCGCCATTTTTTCGAAACCAATTCGAAAGAAATTACAATCCCTTGGAGTAATCCGAAAATCACGAATGTCCATCTAGCTCCATGCCATAATCCGCAAAGAACAAATGTGATGAAAGTTGCATAAACCAAAGCGGAATTTCCCCAATCTTTCCTTTTAAAAATAATGGGCGTGAATAGGTAATCTCGCAACCAATTTGAAAGTGAAAGATGCCATCTTCGCCAAAACTCTCCCACATTTTTACTGATATAAGGTTGATTAAAATTCTCGACAATATCGTATCCAAGTATTTTTGACGCCCCAATAGCAATATCGGTGTACCCAGAAAAGTCGCAGTAGATTTGAAAAGCAAACAGGTAACAACAAAATAAAATATAGCCCCCACTATAATTGCTTGGATGAGCATAAACAGGGTCGATTAATACGGAGAGTCTATCTGCTATCACCACTTTCTTAAAAAAGCCCCAAAGCATTCTTCTTAATCCTTCAATGATTCTGTCCTGTTTGAATGAAGTTTCCTGATTAAGTTGAACCAAAAGACCTGTTGATTTCTCAATTGGACCGGCAAGTAGTTTTGGGAAAAATGAAATATAAAGCGCATACGTGGAAAGCTTGTTTTCGGGCTCCCGTCTTTCGTAGTAAATATCCAACACATAACTGATGGTTTCGAATGTGTAAAAGGAAATACCTACAGGCAAAATTACTGCTAGTATATCAGGAATCTTGTAATCGATATGAAGCAAGGTGAACAAGGTTCGAACATTGCTATTGAAAAAATTAAAATACTTAAAGAAAAAAAGAATTAAAAGATTTAGGGAAATACATGCCACTAGATACTTCCTCTTCTCGGCATCAGTCTTCTTAAAAATTAAAATTGCAGTGTAATAGCTTGAGATGGTAGAAAAAGCCAAAAGAATAGCATACTCAGGCTTCCATAACATATAGAAGAAGTAACTTGCTAGAAGTAAGAATATGTTTCTAAACCGAAATGGAATAGAAAAAAACAGAACTACTACTAGTGAAAAAAAAACTAGAAATGAAAAAGAATTAAATAACATTCAAATCTATTTCGTGGATGTTTTCATTTCTACTAAATTAATTAAATCACCAATATTTTTTAGGCGCATCACTTCTGCTCCAGTAATTTTTATAGAAAACTCCTTTTCAACGCTTATTATTAAATTCAAATGACTCATCGAATCCCATCCATCCACATCATTTGATGTCATGTGAGGTTCTATAGTCAAATTTGTATTGTCGAATACTTTTGCAAATACTTTGTTCAATCGTTCTTGATTTGTCATGATATTATATTATGAATCTTTAATTTTTCTTGTCATTAATACTTTCCCTCCCAATTTCAGATTATTAATGTCTATATACTTTTCGAATGTTATTTCGCATCCAAGTTTTTTATAAGTAGAAATAGCGCCTTGGTTTCCCGACCAAACTTGTATCTCAACTTGATTGCAACCTTCGGCTTCAGCAGCTTTGCAGTGCTCCTCAAATATCAGCTTGAATAAACCTTTCCCTCGAAATTCAGGCAAGGTTGCTACCGAATCAATTTGAAGTGTTCCTGGAGTTTTATTGATTTGTATTTCTTTAAATTCTGCGTTTTTCTTATACCCTGCAATTATTAATTCTGTCGGGAACCCTGTCATTAATGCTCCTGTCATTAGGTGATTAGAACTTCCATGCTCTCCTTCGATATATCCGCAAGCTGCGGCACCAGCCTTTCCATCCAACTCTGCAATTAAAAAGGTTTCGTAGGTTAAACCATGTCCGAATTGCTCATTATCCAGAGTAGCTTCAAAACCACTTAATAATTCGGAATCTGAAATTGGGAACATTTTTTTGTAAGATACTAATTCATGACCGGATGTTTCGGCCATGAGAATGATTTTCGCCAGAAATGGAATATCTTTTTTTGTTGCCTGCCTTACTGATATTTCTTCCATTTGGTTTATTCCTCGGTATGCATTTCCATTAATTTCTTTCTGTCTATTTTACCACTATTATTGAGTGGCATAGCGGTAACACTATAAAACTTTCTCGGAATCATATATGGTGGCAATGTAGCCATTAAATGTGTTTTCAAATCATTTACCGTGTTATCTATATTTTCGATAAAACTGATAAGTGTCAACGTATTGTTCTTGTTTTGAAACGCAAGAACCACCGCTGAATCTTTTTTGGTGTATTCCTTGATACGAAATTCAATTTCGCCTAACTCTACTCTAAATCCATTTATCTGTACTTGATTATCTTTTCTATTAATGTAAACCAAATTGCCAAATTCGTTTTCAACTACTATATCGCCTGTTCGATACCAATGACCTTTCATTTCGCTGTCGGGTAACGAAACAAAAGTAGTTGAGGTTTTAGTTGCATCATTCCAATATCCATCCGAAACCTGATTCCCATTCAACAACAATTCGCCAAACTCTCCTTGTTTCACAGCTTTTAACTTATCATCGCAAACTATGTAATGTAAACCATGAAGCACTTTTCCGATTGGCACCAAACCATTGATTATTTCCTTTGGTGTATTCACTTCGTCAAGGCGATACATACTACTCCATACAGTAACTTCAGTGGGCCCATAAGCATTTTCGATTATCGAATCGGGAGCCACTTGTTTCCATGCATTGGCAAGGTTATAGGGTAATGCTTCTCCAGTGAGAAATGTATAACGAAGTTTTGGGAAATTAAATTCTTCTAACAACCGAAGTTGTTTCATGTAAGCCACTGCCGAAGGTGCCATGGAAGCTACGGTAACATCATACTTCTTCATTATTTCTAATGCTTCAATAAATACAATTCCTTCGGTAGGAACGGGTACTAAGCAAGCACCAACTTCCCAAGCTATGAACGTACAGGCAATGGAAACATCGAAAGACAATTCGAAGATTTGCAAAAACACATCTGATGAGTTGAAGTTATAAACTCCTGTGCGAGTCATTGCTTCAAGAAAGGAAGCGAAATTAGATTTCGTGATTCCAATCCCCTTGGGCACACCTGTACTACCCGAAGTAAACAATACATATTGGATGGTTGTAGCCGAAACCGAATGATTATTCCTTAGTTCTTGATTTTGGTTTTTATCACTTTCTGTAAGTTGGTCATTGGTGTATATACTGAAAGCTGCATCTGTATTGATAGCTTCCAAATCGGCTATCGAATGGGTATTACAAAGAATTGTTTTTACTCCAGAGCATTTAATAATATTCTCAATTTTATCTTTTGGAAATTTTTTGTTGATGGGTACAAAGCCAGCTCCTTTTAACAATACAGCTATAATGGAAGCATAGGTATGAACACTATAATCGGTATAAACTCCTATTAATTTCTCATCCGAAGGCAATGAACTCGAAATTCGGTTCGCGATTTCGAATAATGTTTGATAGGAATACGAAACATCATCAACAATAATGGCCGGTGAATTTGGGTTGAGTTGATAATTTCTTATAAAACCTGAAATCATACTGTGTTTTACTTTTTTACAATTTATTTTTTTAAAGTCACAAATATAGAAAATTATCAGTTCGTTATTTGAATTGCATTTTTTGCACGTAATTTTGAATTCAGAAACTACTAACTAAATTAAATTATTACCTTCGTGGTTATGAATGAAATTCATGATGTATACATGACTCGTTGCCTCGAATTGGCAGCTCAGTCTTTGGGAAATGTTGCTCCCAACCCCATGGTAGGAAGTGTAATTGTGCTTGATGGTAAAATTATTGGCGAAGGGTATCACCATTATTATGGAGGTGCGCATGCGGAGGTAAATGCTATTAATAATGTTATTGATAAACAACTGCTCAAGAAAGCTACACTTTATGTAAACCTCGAACCTTGTTCGCATTTCGGGAAAACACCACCCTGTGCCGATTTAATCATTCGTTCGCAAATACCGTATGTAGTGATTGGCACACTCGACACCAATTCGTTGGTGGCAGGCAAAGGAGTAGAAAAACTTGTGAAAGCAGGCATTGATGTGAAAATAGGGGTAAAGGAAGATGAATGTAAGCAACTGAACAAACGTTTTTTCACTTTTCATCAATCTAAGCGGCCTTACATCATCCTAAAATGGGCACAAACCCAAGATGGTTTTATCGACCACATCAGAAAAAACATTACCGATGGTGAAGCTTTAAAAATAACCAACTCCCAATCGCAACAACTCGTGCATCGCTGGAGAGCCGAAGAACAAGCCATTATGGTAGGCACTACCACCGCATTGCTCGACAATCCTAGCCTTAGCGTGCGCTATGCTGAAGGACGAAACCCTTTACGCATTGCCATTGATAAGTTGTTGCAAATTCCTGCTACTCATCACCTCCTCGATAGCTCCACCCCTACACTCATTTTCACTTCACGGCCCTCGGCTACATCGCCCAATTTGGAGTATGTGCAAATCAATTTTGAGCACAATATCATTCCTCAAATTTGCGATGAACTTTACAGACGAAACATTCAATCCATCATTGTTGAAGGAGGAGAAAAGCTACTCAATAGTTTTATCGAAAACAATTTTTGGGACGAAGCAAGGGTTTTTACTTCCACCCAAATCATCCAACTTGGAGTAAAAGCACCGCTACTTACTTCCTCACCTTTCCAAACTACTGATATTAACGGTGACCAACTTCTTCATTTTAGAAATTAATTTTTAGGTAAAAGCGAATGGGGGAAGTTATTTTACATTTCAATTACGTTTGCATTTGAATAGAAGTTAATAATTCCTGAGAACCCCTTAGCGAATACCTCGGATAGAATAGTTTTCCCAACAAGTTTATTAGACATTTTTTTTATTTTTTAAAGATTAGGCATCTTTTTTAATTCTTATTTATTCAATTCGAGTTCGATTTGGTTTCATTCGAGTTCGAATTGGTTCCATTCGAGTTCGAATTCGTTTCATTCGAGTTCGAATCGGTTTCATTCGAGTTCGAATCGGTTTCATTCGAGTCCGATTTGGTTCCATTCGAGTTCGAATTGATTTCATTCGAGTTCGAATCGGTTTCATTCGAGTTCGATTTGGTTCCATTCGAGTTCGAATCGGTTTCATTCGAGTTCGAATCGGTTTCATTCGAGTTCGAATCTGTTCTGTTCGAGTTCGACTTTGCCTTTGGCGAATAAGAAATCGTTCGTGGCGAGTTCGACTTTGCCTTTGGCGAGTAAGAATTCATTCGTGGCGAATAAGAATTCGATCGTGGCGAGTTCGACTTTGCCTTTGGCGAATAAGAAATCGTTCGTGGCGAGTTCGACTTT
>JBAXQU010000057.1:0-21635 GCA_037131555.1 Bacteroidota bacterium | reverse complement strand
ATTCTTCCCCTTTCTCGTAAAATTCTTCCCCTTTATTTGAGAATTCTTCCCCTTTCTCGTAAAATTCTTCCCCTTTATTTGAGAATTCTTCCCCTTTATTTAGGAATTCTTCCCCTTTATTTGAGAATTTTTCACCAATATTTCGGTTTTATTTACGTTTATTTATATCTTTTTGCCACTAAACTTCCTGCATCGAGTGCCGAAGGATTAATAACGGTAATCATGCTGTAACCTTTGGGTACTCCCCACATTTCTCCGGGATGAACGATGATTGGTGTGCCCGTAGTAGTTTTACCTTTGTATAAATGTAAATCAGTAATGCCTGTATTTTTAAGAGTTGAGCCAATAACCAAGCTATCAACCAATACTTGTGAGCTTAATTTGATTTTAGTTGTCCTATCTTTGGGCTTTTGCGGGCTATCGTCCACCACATATCCGTATTCGCCCAGCTTTTTAGAGTTTCCTTTGTACAAAGTCATCAGAAACTCGCCAATATCGTGGATATGCGTCACCACTTCTTCCCAGAGGATATTGCGTTTTTGGTATGCTTCCTCCGAATCTTTGGCTGCTTGTATGCCAAGTGTATTGTTATCGTTTGCATTTGCCACATCAGTGGCCATAGCGGCCATATCGAGGCTTTGCTTTGTAAGGTAAGCGGTGAGCGGGCTTGGAGGGTTGGTATAGCTATCGTGTTTCTCCTTTATATTATCAAAAAGAATGACAATATCAATGAATTTTGTAGGAAAATCGATGCGTTTGCCACCCACCACCTTCACACCCCAGTCGCCAAGTGCATCGGTATTGGGTTTGTTGAACGATTTGAGGAATTGAATGATGCCGCGCATGTTGGAAGTAATGGGGTCGATGTAGATTTTGCGAAGCTGCATGAAGTTTTCGCTTTGTTTGCTTTTCAAAAGGCGGAGTTTATCGGCCTGAAAGGCATCGTCTCCGGCCGTTTGGTCGTCATTAAGGTTAATAAATTTTTGTGTAAGGAATGCTTTAAGGTCGCTGCCAGCGCCATCTGCATCATGTTTGGCTTTAATTTCGGCTAGTAAGGTGCGTTGCTCGTTAAAAGCCTCTGGATAAACAATTCTAGACATTTGAAAGAGTTTTTTTTTGTTGATTTTTAAAATTTATTTCTATGTAAATGCTTTCGCGCGTCAAAAATAGAACGACATGGAGCGGTAAAAAATGATTTTTGTCAGCCTCACTCAAAAATTAAACATAATTTATAGATTTTCTAACGTTATTTTGCCTTTAAACCCATTGTAAACCGAGGCTTGAGTGTGAGAAATATGATAAACATTAGTTTTTAGTTCGAAAAATTTGGATATATTTGCACCTCTCAACCATGAAAGTAAATAAATTGAACAGAGCTTCTAACGCTCGAACAGTATTACGGAATGATGATAGGAGATGCGTTGCGAATGACGTGTCGAAACACTTGCTTTTATTAATAAAATAGTAGAAAAACAGATGCGTACATTATTTCTTTTCCTTGTTATCACGTCCGTTTTGGGCACATCGTGCATCAGTAGCAAGCGAATAACGTATTTTCAGGCCGAAGCCCTAGCCAAAGACTTGGAAAAACAGGATATTAAGAACAAATTCATCATCAAACTACAGCCAGGCGACATCATCAACCTCAAAGTAAGCAGCCTAAGCCCCGAAGCGAACGCTATGTTCAACCTTTATCCCGAATCGCAGTTGCCAATGAGCACACAAACCATGCAAACCACAGCACCAGCGCCTGCTATCGGTTTTTTGGTGGACGAAGATGGAAGCATTACCTTGCCTTTGGCCGGAAAAATAACCATTGGAGGGCTTACTACCAAAGAAGCTGCAGCCCTAGTGACCAAAAGCCTTGAGAAATACTTGGAACAACCTACGGTGAACCTCAGAATAGTGAATTATAAGGTATCAATACTGGGCGAAGTGGAGCGTCCATCGGTATATACCATCTCGAACGAGCGAATAACGCTGCCCGAAGCGCTTTCGCTGGCCGGAGATATGACTATTTATGGCAAACGAAAAAACATTTTGGTGATTCGCGAAGTGGATGGGAAGCGCGAATTTGCTCGTGTTGACATTACCAAGCGCGATGTGTTCAACTCTCCGTATTATTACCTCCGACCAAATGATATTGTGTACGTAGAACCTGTGAAAGGGCGGCTAACCAACACCAGCCGCACTGTTCAGCTCACACCGCTGGTGCTAAGTGCGCTCACATTTCTTACTATTGCCACAGTTTATATCTTTAAATAAACCAAGCGGCACACTATATTCAACCATAAATAGATATTGATGAAAGAACAGAAAGAACCAGAGCTAGCGCAGATAATACCCGAAGAAGAAGTGAACATGAAGGAGTGGCTCTTCAAGTACATCATCTATTGGAAATGGTTTGTGCTTGCTGTGTTGTTCAGCATACCGTGTTCTTTTTTATATTTAAAGTATCAAGTGCCGCAATTCCGCATACAAAGCAGCATTTTGATAAAAGATGAGAAGAAAGGAATGGGGCAAGACGACCTGTTGAAGCAGCTCGACATCTTTTCGTCAAACAAAGTAGTGGACAACGAAATAGAAATACTCAAATCGTACTCGTTGATGGAAAAAGTGGTGAAAGATTTTAATCTCAACATCACGTATTCGGTGCAAAAACGCTACCGCGCAGTAGAAATTTACGACCGCTCGCCCCTTCGCCTCGAAGTAATTGTTACAGGCGACCTTACTTACGAAGAAGCCATAAAAATAACCATCGTAAACGACCACACTGTGAAGATAAGTGGTGTGGAATACCCCGTAAATAAAGAAATAAGCACCCCTTTTGGCATATTTAAGATAACATTAACAGGCATCAACCCCGATATGAAAGAAGTGATGGTGAATATAGTGCCTGTGAGTGAGGCGGTGGAAAATTTATTGGGCAAATTGTCGGTTTCGGCAAGCGGAAAAATGTCGAGCGTGCTCGTATTAAGCATGGAAAACCCTGTGCCAACCAAAGGAAAGGACATTTTGAACAACCTTGTGGAAACGTATAACAACACCGCCTTAGAAGATAAAAACAAAGTGGCCGCTAATACGCTTGTGTTTATTGAAGAACGATTAAAGTTGATTTCGAAAGAGCTTACCATAGCCGAAAAAAATGTGGAAGACTATAAATCGCGACAAGGAATAGTGGATATAAGTGCCGAAGGCAATGCTTTCTTGAACTCAGTGCGCGATAATGATATTCAACTCACGCAAGTGAAGATACAACAGAGTGTTCTTGGAGGCATTGAGGAATATGTAAAAAGCAAAGAGAACAAAACCGGCACAGTGCCCGCCACTATTGGCATTACGGATGTCACTTTGTTGAGCCTCCTCCAAAAATTAAAAGATTTGGAAGCACAAAAAGAACGACAAATACGCATGGTAAAGGCCGACAACCCGATAGTGTTGGCTATGGACGACCAAATAAAAAGCTTGAAAAACAATATTGCCGAAAACATACAAAGTATAAAGCAAAACCTCAACCTTACGCTGATACAACTCGAGAGCCAGAATGCAAAATTGGAAGGAATGATAAAAACCATACCTACCAAAGAACGAGGATTGGTTGACATCAGCCGCGAACAGGCCATAAAAAACAACCTATTCACCTATTTGCTGCAAAAACGCGAAGAAACAGCGCTTTCGTTTGCTTCAGCCGTTAGCGATAGCCGCATTATTGACGAAGCGCGGAACATGGGACAAGTAAAACCCAACCCTAATAGGGTATACATGATATTTGCGTTGATAGGTTTGGTCATTCCGCTATTGATAATTTATATTTTATTTCTTTGGAACGATAAATTACAACACCGCAAGGACATAGAAAAGTATACCCACATCCCTTTATTGGCCGAACTATCGTGGACCGAGCACGACACGCCATTTGCCATCAACAAAAAGGGAAGAAATGTGTTTTCGGAGCAAATAAGGCTGTTTCGCACCAACCTTTCGTTTCTTTCAATTGGCAAAGATGTGCAAACCATCCTGTTTACCTCCACCATGAGTGGCGAAGGGAAATCGTTTGTATCGTTGAACTTGGCCACCAGCTTGGCGCTTACAGGCAAAAAGACCATTATCTTAGAGTTCGACATGCGCAGACCAAAACTTAGGAAAGCTTTGAACATAGGCGAGGAAAAAGGATTGAGTAGTTACTTAATAGGAAGAGCCAACCTAGACGAAATCATACTTCCCATTGCTATTCAAGAGAATCTTTTTATGATTCAATGCGGCAATGTGCCACCAAATCCGGCAGAGTTGCTGTTAAATGGGCGTTTGGAGGTGCTTATCGCGGAGCTTCGCTCTCGTTTCGACCATATTATCATCGATGCACCGCCAATCGGCTTGGTAACTGATGCGCAGATACTCGAAAAACAAGCCGATGCCACCATGTACATCCTTCGCTACAACTTTACACACAAAGAAAGCGTACGAAATGTAAACCTATTGAACAAAGAAGGAAAGTTTAAACACCTTTACTTAGTGTTCAACGGAATAAAGAGCGAAAGAAGCTACGGATATGGCTATGGCTACGGCTATTATCAAGAAAATAGTACCACAACAGGTTTCCAAGGTTGGAAATCAAAAAGAAGAAAATAGAAGTGCTAGCCACTTATCGAAATAAAATCATGACTCTTAAATCCTTTTTCTACAAAGGACATGAAAGGAGCGTGAATGCCAAGCGAAATATTCTATTTTCTTTCGGAATAAAAGGATTGAACATACTGATTAGTTTAATACTTGTACCTTTAACAATAGATTATATCAATCCAACACGTTACGGTATATGGCTTACGCTAAGTTCCATCATTGGTTGGCTAAGTTTTTTCGATATTGGCTTCGGAAATGGATTAAGAAATAAGTTTGCTGAAGCATTAGCAGCAGGCGATAAAGAATTGGCAAGAAAATATGTAAGCACTACCTATGCCGTTCTGGCTATCATCATCTCCGTTGTACTGATTATCTTCGTTTGTGTCAATCCTTTTCTCAATTGGGCAAAGATTTTGAACACCCCTCCCGAAATGGTTGCCGAACTAAGTGTTTTGGCTTTGATAGTTTTCGTTTTCTTTTGCTTACAATTTGTTTTACAACTCATCACTACCATCATCACTGCCAATCAGCAGTCAGCGAAAGCTTCTTTTTATAATTTACTAGGCAGTATTTTTTCTTTAATCATTATTTATGTACTAACCAAAACCACTCAAGGTAATTTACTTTACCTTGGTTATGCTTTGGGGCTTACACCTGTTGTAGTGCTAGGGGTTTCTAGTATTTATTTTTTCAATGGCGAGTATAAATATTATGCGCCTTCCATAAAGTATGTAAAGTTTTCGTACACGAAAGATTTGATGGGACTAGGTTTAAAGTTCTTTCTAATTCAGATTTCGGCTATTGTACTATTTCAATCTAATAATATCATTATCTCTCAACTTTTCGGACCAGAACAAGTGACTCCTTACAATATCACGTACAAATATTTTGGTGTTATTACCATGATTGCAGGCATCATCATGACTCCTCTATGGAGTGCCTACACCGAAGCATGGGTTAAAAAAGATTTTGAATGGATTAAGCAAACCGTTCGAAAACTTCAATACTTATGGCTACTATTATTTGGTCTTTCACTATTCATGTTGGTGGTTTCTCCATTTGTTTATCATTTTTGGCTTGGCGATAAAGTCAAAATTTCGTTTTCTTTGTCAGCCATTATGTGTTTGTATGGCTTGGTAATAGTCTGGAATATGATTTTTGTGTATTTTTTGAATGGGGTTGGTAAAATAAGGCTGCAATTGTATAGTAGTTTTTTCGGAACTATAATGACCATTCCACTTACTTATTATTTTGCTACTGTTTTTGGTATTATCGGAATCATAGTTGCATCTTGTATTCTAGGATTAATAAATACACTTTGGACATATTTACAATATAGCAAGTTAGTTTCGCAAACAGCAAAAGGAATTTGGAATGAATAAGCTTGATTTTAACACACATCTTTGATAAATGTTAATGATATGAATAAATTAGTAAAATCTTCTTTAAGACCTGCCTATACATACATTACAGATTATAAGATAAGAGAATTGTATCGGCTGGAACGTTTGCTAAAAAAACAGAAACGATATCAAAAGATAGAGAATTTTAAGTTTTTAGAATACAATTTTGATATTCCTGATTTTGCAAGCTTTGTAGGTCAATACCGAGAAATCTTTGTTCACGAAATTTTTAAGTTTAATTCAAAGAATGCCCCACCTGTCATCATTGATTGTGGCTCAAACATAGGAATGAGTTTGTTATACTTTTCGAAACTTCATCCTAATGTTAGGATTATTTGCATTGAAGCAGACAAAAAAATTGCAGAAATATGCAAAACGAATATAATAAGAAACAATATTGCAAACATCACCCTTATCGAAAAAGCTGCTTGGGTAAATACGGAAGGGATTCTATTCTCTTCCGATGGAGCCGATGGAGGTACTATATATGGTGAAGAGCATAGTGTCAAAATAGAAACCATTCGATTGAAAGAACTCCTAGAAAAGGAAATAAAAATTGACTTTTTAAAGATTGATATCGAAGGCGCGGAATATGAAGTATTGAATGATTGCCGAAACAGTCTTTCGAACGTGGATAAAATATTTATTGAGACTCACTCCTTCAATAATAAACCACAAAATATATCTTTGGTGCTTGACATTTTAGAAAGCAATGGTTTTAGGTATTACATCGACAATGAAGCTAGAAGAATATTTCCATTTATCAATAATGGAAAAGAAAAAGTAATGGATTTACAAATGACTATTTTTGGTTACAAGTAATTTGATGAAGATACTTTGGTTTACAAACACCCCTTGTGGAGCTGCTGAGAAGCTTCAGCCAAATAATATGTTTGGAGGAGGGTGGTTAGTATCGTTAGAAAAAGAACTTGTGAAAGAAAAAAGCATAGAACTTCACGTTGCATTTTATTGGAATGAAAATCTTCAACCTTTTGAACTCAAAGGAGTGCACTATCATCCAGTTTATAGAGATAATGGTTCCAAAATCCAGCGACTTTTCGATCGTTGTTTCAGAAGAATCCCGAATGATGAAAAAGAATTAAGTAAACTACTTCGTATCGTGAACGAAATAAAACCTTCTTTGATTCACATACACGGAACAGAAGATAACTTCGGGCTAATAAACTCTAAAATAGAAATACCAATACTTCTTTCCATCCAAGGTCTCTTGTTGCCTTATTATCAAATGCTGTTTGTTGGCATACCTGAAAATACTATCTCGAAACAAGAGTCGTTAAATCAGAAATTATTTTTAAATACAATAAAGAACCATCACTTTTATTTCAATCAAAGAGCACTAAGAGAAAAGAAAATATTATTGAATTCATTGAATGTGATGGGTAGAACCACTTGGGACAAAAGTATTACGCAATTGTTGGCTCCAAAAAGCAATTATTACATAGGCAATGAGATATTAAGAGATAGCTTTTATCAAAAAAACTGGGAGAAGAAATCATTTGAAAAGTGTATTCAACTAATAACCATTACAAGTGATTCATTTTACAAAGGGTTCGAAACCATTGTAGATACTGCCCTTTTGTTAAACGAGTACAATCTGCAATTCCATTGGAAAGTGATTGGGTTGACCGAAAACAGTGAATGTGTGAAAATCGTAAAAAACTGGAAAAAGTTTGAATACAAGGAAATTCATATTGAATTATTAGGAAAGAAAAACGAAAACGAAATTTCTGACCTATTACTTAAATCGGACATCTACATCCAGACTAGTCATATTGAAAATAGTCCAAATAGTCTGTGTGAAGCGATGATGATTGGGATACCAATCATAGCATCTAACGTTGGAGGAACTTCTTCTTTGCTAATAAATGAGAAAGATGGTCAACAATTTCAGAACAGTGATTTTTACTCACTTGCAGGCTTGATTAAATCTACATTATTTGAATTTGAAAAAGCTTCTGTTTATGCTAAAAATGCAAGGGAAAAGGCCAAGAATCGTCATAACAAAGAAAAAATAGTGGCAGAAATAATTGAAATATACAAACGGATACTCAACAATGAAAAATGAAGAGTACGTTCAATTAGTTAAGAAAAAAGACAAAACTGACCTTTTGTTAATCAGTTATTGTGTCTACATTGTTTTATTGAGTGCTTCTTGTTCCGACTTCTTTTCCTCTTTGAAAGCACAAATTGTTTTTATTGTCTTCAGTGTTTTGATTTTATTTAAAAATAATTTCAGATGGCCGAATGATCGAACAGGTATCTTCCTTTTTGTTTCCTTTGGAATGATAGTATTTGTTCACTATTTAAGTAGTGGTGTGTTCATGTTTGGTTCTATCAAATTTTTCACAATGCTTCTATGCTTGTATTACGTTTTACGAACATATAATCTTCTGTTTCTTAAAAAGCTTATTGATGTCATTTTTTCGATGACCTTGATTACGGTACCTTTCTACATTTTACAATTGATAAATATTAATACATTAAGGTCATTAGTCTCCATTTTCAATTTTTCAATGGAAGCACAAGCAAGGGCTGGGGGTGTATATATTTTTGTATTTAATATTAGCCCTGATGGATGGGGAGATTGGTATCGTAACAGTGGTTTTATGTGGGAACCAGGTGCTTTTGGAGGAATACTCATTTTTGCTATCGTTTTCTATTATCTATACTATAATTACAGTTTGAATTGGAAAATCATCTTTTTATTTTTTTATTGTATTACAACCGTCTCGACAGCCGCAATTTTTGCATTATTACTATTCCTAGCTTTAGTTGTTGTAACTATCTTTCAGAAAAAGTCATATATGTTGGTATTAGGTTTTGTAATCATCGTAATTGTATCAATCAAGGTTTATACTCTTCCATTTATGGGAGAAAAAATGGAATTCTATGCTGAATCAAATATGGATTATAGATATGCTTACAAATTCACTGATTTCTCTTCTGGCACTTCTATTGGTAGATTCTCTGGCTTTTTAATCGAATTTGAAAAGTTCAAAAAAAATCCAATCTTTGGTCATGGTTGGGATTCCAATTACAGTGAAATCGGCATTGGAAACGAATGGACAAACCCTAGTGGTCTTGCAGTTCTAATGGGTAAGTTTGGAATTGTTGGAATAGCTTTCATTTTAATTGGACTCTATTATTATTCTTTGTTTCGAGGTACGGGATATATTTATAGAAACATCATTGTTTTTATAATGATTTTAGTGCCATTATTTTCCAATCCATTTCAAATAAATTTAGTATTTTGGTCATTAGTAATGATGGGGATTGTAAACAGCAAGAGGAAATTATTTTTAAGAATTCATTCAAGTCCAAAATTGAATTAATATGTTTAAATTGATTAAGTTGTTATTAAATAATAAATTTTATTATTTAAGGTTAAGCATATCCAAGCGATTTTGGTACATATATCTTAAACCATTAAGTTTACTAAAAGGTGTTAAAATAGGAAAAAATATCAGTTTTCATGGTTACACATTCTTCTATTTAGACAAAGCGGCCATCATTCAATTGGGAAATAATTGCACGATACGTTCATCTTCAACTTCAAACATGATTGGTATCAATCGTCCATGTATGTTTAGTGCTCATCATCATGCAATTTTGAAAATTGGAGACAATTGCGGTTTTAGTGGGACAGTAATAGGAGCATTCTCATCTATAATTATTGGTGATAATGTAATGTGTGGGGCGAACACTTTAATAACTGATTCAGATTGGCATTCGGAGGATAAAAGAAGTGGTGAAAATAAAGAAGTGGTAATAGAAAACAACGTTTGGATAGGTGAAGGGGTAAAAGTATTAAAAGGAGTTCGAATCGGCAACAATTCGCTTATTGGATCTGGAAGTATTGTTACAAATGACATCCCAGCGAATGTAATTGCAGCAGGAAATCCATGCAGAGTGATAAAAAAAATAACATGATCATTGATGAATGTTGTCTATTTAGGTTGTAATGGTTTTCCTTATGGATTTGCTCAAGTGCAAAAGCAAATGATGATTAGCAAAGCTCTTCTTGCTCAAGGAGCTCATGTAACCGTCATCAATTACAAAGGAGTGCATAGTAAACAAAAAGGTATAAACTTAAAATACAAGGGGATGATGGATGGAGTTAAGTATTATTACTCATCATTTACTCCATTTAGATCTGAGAATTTCATTTCTAGAAATTTATCTAAATTACTTGGAAACATTCTTGAATTCTGCTTTATTGTTTATTCACGAAAAACGAACCACAAAAACATTGCCATCATCACTACAAACAATCTCAGTAGATTAAGGTATTATTACTATGTTCTTAAAATCTTGAAATTTAAAGTTGTTTTGAGCTATGAAGAATATTGGCAATCTACTACACAGAACGAACAAATTAAACCTGAACTTATAAATTTTGACTTATTGGCTAATACATATTGTGATGCAATCCTGCCTATTAGCGTCTTTTTAGCAAATTATCAAAAAGGCATAAACAACAAGTTACCGTCTTTCAGACTACCGTCTTTAACTGATTTCGATATTATTGATGCCATCCAAATTAAAGAAGCAAAACAACAAAGATTGCTTTTTTGTGGTGCTTCTGCCTATGTCGAAACCATTACATTTATATTGGAATCCTTCGAAAAGATTCAAAAAAATGAACTCGAATTATTCCTTATAATTCACGGTGATGCAAATCAAAACAAAATCGTCTCCGACATGGTAGATAAAATGAAAGAGAAAAATAAAAAAATAAAAATCTTTACTGAATTACCTTTCGATGAGTTAATCAAGTATTACAAAACTTCACAATTACTGCTTATTCCTCTAAAACCTTTAGAAAGAGACATAGCTAGATTTCCTCATAAAATTTCGGAGTATGTAGCGTCAAAGACAGCAATAGTAACGAACTCAGTCGGAGAAATAAATTCTTTTTTTATCAATCACAAAAACGCATTTATTGCAAATGGATATGATGTTGCTTCCTATGCAAATGAAATTGAATTTGCCTTGAATAATCAGATTTTAATGGAACAGGTTGCTGAGAATGCCTATCTACTTGGTCGCGCCAATTTTCATTATAAGGCAATAAGTGAAGGCTTAATTAGTTTTTTAAGTAGAATATAAACTGTACTAATTTATACTAAACAAAAATATGTGTGGAATAGCTGGAATTGTTAACCTTGGCAATATTGACGTACAGGTTCAAGATTTAAAATCAATGACCGACACCATCATCAGACGAGGTCCTGATGATGAAGGGTTTTATATACACAAAAACCTTGGTTTTGGGTTTAGGCGATTAAGTATAATTGATATTAGTTCGGGGAAACAACCTTTATCGAATGAGGATGAGTCGATTTGGGTGATTATGAACGGTGAAATATACAACTTTCAAGAGCTAAGAAATTCACTCCTTAAGAAAGGTCATATATTCAAAAGCCACAGCGACACTGAAGTTTTAGTTCATCTTTATGAAGAACATGGATTAGAATTTATTTCTAAATTAAGAGGAATGTACGCATTCGCGCTTTTCGACAAGAAAAACAATAGAGTGATGATTGCGCGTGACAGAGTTGGAATAAAACCATTGTTCTATTCATTCAACAACAATTCTTTAATATTTGGGTCGGAGATAAAAGAAATAAAAAAAATATCAGGACCACTTACTTTAAACAATCAAGGCATTTTAGACTATTTTACTTATGGTTACACATTAAATGAAAAAACATGTTATAATGAAATCAAAAAACTATTACCCGCTCACTATTTGGTAATAGACTTGAATACATTTCAGACCCGAGTAGAGAACTATTGGAAAATCAAGTATACACCAGATTTTACCATTTCCGAAACCGAATGGATTGAGAGAATCAATACCAAACTATCTGAAACTGTTAATTGCCACATGATAGCAGATGTACCTCTTGGTGCATTCTTAAGTGGTGGTGTTGATTCGAGTGCAGTGGTAGCTAATATGGCTAAGTTATCCGACCGGCCTATAAAGACTTTTTCCATTGGATTCAAAGAAGAAAAATACAACGAATTAAACTTTGCTCGTATTGTCAGCGAAAAATATAAAACTGACCATCATGAATTTGTATTAGAACCAACTTCAATCGACATCATCAATGATTTAGTGAATATGTATGATGAACCATTTGCAGATAGTTCGGCAATACCCACTTATTTCCTTTCCAAATTAACTAGAGAATACGTTACCGTGGCAATGTCGGGTGATGGAGGGGATGAAATATTTGCAGGATATAATAGTTATCGAAAAGCGGACTTGATCCAAAAGAAATTTAAATCAATGCCTAGTTTTGTCAGAACAATGATTGGCAACAGTGCAAAACTCTTGCCTGATCATATCATTGGTAAAGGTTTAATGCATCATATATCCATGTCACCTGAACATTTAGGAGCTTATAGTAATATTTTTAAAGAATATGAACTTCCGAATATGCTCAATAAAGATTTCATAGATTCTCTCAAAAGCTATTCTTCCATCGACTCAAAAATTAAAATGCTGGATTTGTACAAAACAAACGACTTCGTGACTAATTATGAATTGCTAGATATCAACGCCTACATGGTGGATGATATATTAACTAAAGTCGACAGAGCAAGTATGGCTAATTCGCTTGAGGTAAGAGTACCCCTACTCGACCATGAATTTATTGAACTTGCATTTCAAATTCCATCTTCAATGAAATTAAAGGAAGGTGAAGGTAAGTTCATTTTTAAAAAATCGCTTGAAAGTAGTTTACCTTCCGAAATATTGTATCGAAAAAAACAAGGTTTTGCTCTTCCTTTAAAAAAATGGTTCCGAAATGATCTTAATGCCTTGATACATGATGAACTCTTGACTAGCAATAGCCATATTTTAAATTTTGCAAATAAAAAATCAATTGAGAATATCCTCTCCAATAACAATCGAGGTAAGCGAGATTTCAGCGCACAAATCTGGACCTTGTTGTTTTTCCATCAGTGGTTGAAAAATAACAATTCGTGAGCATGAAGATTTTATTTTTTATAGAATCCTTAAACTCGGGTGGTAAAGAAAGGAGGTTTGTTGAACTAATCTCTTTTCTCAAAACTCAAACGAATATCGATTGTTTGGTAGTGCTTACAAGAAAGGAAATTCATTATCAAAAGTTTCATACGTTGAATGTCCCGTATATTGTTATCGAACGCAAACATCTGAAGAAAGACCCACGATTATTTCATCAATTTTATAAAATCTGTAAAACCTACCAACCCGATTTGATACATACTTGGGGCTCGATGGTAACTTTTTATGCGTTGCCCGCAAAAATAATTCAAAACATCCCTCTTATCAACAGCCAAATAACGGATGTTCCTTCAAGAAGGAGCATTCTTTCATTCGATTACTTCATCTCGAATGTTTCATTCTTTTTTTCAAATTACATACTATCCAATTCTAAATCGGGATTAAAAGCTTACAACATCCATGGTGACAAATCTAGCGTTATTTACAACGGCATTGATACCCTTCGAACTAAAACATTAATAGAAAAGGAATTGATAAAAAGTAAATACTTGATTACTTCTCCTTACTCGGTAGTAATGGTGGCAAACTACTCTTCATTCAAAAAGAATCAATTGTTCGTGGATGTTGCTAACTATGTATTACGAATTAGGGAGGATATTTCGTTTATTAGTTTAGGAGGCGGTGATGTAAATCTTTTTGAAAAGGTGAAATTAAACATTGAAAACAAAGAGAAAGTTTTACTTTTGGGTAAATCAAATGAAGTTGAAAGCATTGTTAATGCATCTGATATTGGTGTACTGTTTACCAATGGTGAAGGGATTTCCAATTCCATTATGGAATACATGTTACTCGGTAAACCTGTTATTGCTCATAAATATGGAGGTACGGAAGAGTTGATTGATGAAAATGTTTCCGGCTATTTATTAGCGAACGACAATGTTGAACACATTGCAAACTTAATAATGGAATTGATTGACAACAAAGATAAAAGAAAACTTATGGGCGAAATGGGCAAACAACGAATACATAAAATATTTACAATAGAACACATGGGGATAGAATTCGAGAAATTGTACCACAAAGTATTATCAGAAAGTATAAAAGTTGAATAAATAATCAATTTATGAACAAATCAACATCGACTACTTTCTATATCCTTACTAATACGCTTAAAGCTGGTGGTGCTGAAAGACAGTGCCTATACTTAGCCAACGCACTTGCTCAACATTATCTGGTAACTGTGATTGTGTATTATGGAAATCAAGTTGAGGGTTCTTATCTGTCTTTAGCTACAAATGATAAAATCCAGCTCATCCGACTCCACGGTAATCACTTCTATAAACTGTTAAAGCTATTATCCTTATTTCGAAAAAACAAGGAAGCCACTCTGATTTCGTATTTAGCCACAACCAATTTTATCAACGCTATTATAGGAACCATGGCCGGAATTAAGACAAAAATTGGTGGAATACGAAGTGCTAAAATTGAAAGAAAAAAGTTTATTATCCAACGGTTTCTTCACAACCATTTTTTAACCTACACGGTATCCAACAACCATGCAGCATGTCCATACCTTATCGAACATGGTTTCAATAAAGACAAACTTGTTGTTATACACAATTGCATTGGTGATTTGCCAACCTTTAACAAAAGAATTGAATCTGCACCTGTAAAAATACTTGCATTGAGCCGGTTTGTTTGGGAAAAAGACCTTATTATTGCGCTTCGCTCCATCGAACTATTGAAGAAACAAAACCCTGTGAATCATTTTCAGTTTATTCTAGCCGGATATGGACCAGAGGAAAAAAAATTAAGGAGTTTTATTGACGAGAAACAATTGTCGGATGTGGTGAAAGTGGTTATTAACCCTGATGTTAAGCACGAATTGAACAATGCCGACATCTTTCTGATTACATCAAATGTGGAAGGCACGTCAAATTCAATAATGGAAGCAATGTCATTTGGATTACCTATTGTAACTACCAATGCAGGAGATTCAAAATATTTGGTGGAAGATGGGGTAACTGGAAATGTATGCAAAATTGGTGATTATGAATCTATCGCTTTTTGTCTTCAGTCGCTAGTCAATTCGTACGAACAACGAATAAAATATGGACAAAATGGGTATCATAAAATAAAGAATGAGTTTTCGGTTGAAACCATGCTTTCGCACTATCTTGATTTGATGGAAAAGAAATAATATGAAAAAGAAAATTGCGGTTATTGGTTTGAAAGGACTCCCTGCTTTTGGAGGAGCTGCTGTCGTTGGCGAAAATCTGGTAGAGCAGCTAAAAAACGATTACGACTTTACCATCCTCAGTGTTTCTTCTCATACTTCGCCCGATAAGATTTTATTTGACGGGTACAAACAAATCGTTTTTAGAAAATTTAGTAAAGGGAGCCTCAACACCTTGGTATATACTTTGAAATGCCTTTTACATTGCTTAACTCACAAATACGATTTAATACATATTCATCATGCTAGTACAGGGTTCATTACTCCTTTCTTACGTATAAGAAACAAATTAATTGTTACTTTTCATGGTGTACATCATTATGACGACCCTAAATTCTCGCGAATACACAATTGGTTCTTTCGTTTGTCGGAACGATTAAATATTAAATTCGCTAACAAAGTAATCTCGGTTTCGAAACCAAATGCAGATTTTATAGAAGCGAAATATAAACGCTCCATTTTGTATATACCTAATGGAATTTCTACCAATATAGCTACCTATGGTCAATTATCACAATCAAAGAAGGGTAATTACATCTTATTTGCAGCAGCAAGAATATATGATATCAAAGGGCTCCATTTGCTATTAAAGGCACTTAAAAAATTGAATCTTGATGTTGAACTAAAAATAGCTGGAAGCCTTGACCAAACTGATAAATATAAAAAAGAAATCATGGAACTTGCCGTAAGTATGAACATTGAATTCCTAGGGCTTATTAAAGACAAAAACAAATTATTTAGTTTGGTATCTCAAGCTCGTTTTTTTGTATTCCCTTCGTTGCACGAAGCCATGTCGATGATGTTATTAGAAGTGGCGGCTTTGAAAACACCTATAGTTGCATCTGACATAGAATCTAACAAGGCTGTGTTTGACGAAACAGAAGTTGTATTTTTCAGAAACAATGATGTTGAAGACTTGACGAATAAAATTAATTTTGCCTTGACAAATGAGGAAGAACTAACAAAGCGAATGGAAAAAGCCTATAATAAATTAGCAAAAGATTATACGTGGAATAAAATTGCGAAACAATACAATGATTTAATTGTTAAATTGCTTGCATAATGTGTGGGATATTCGGACTTGCAATTAAAGCTAACGCTAATCATTCGGCTTCGTTTGTAGCGAAAACCCTTAAAACGGTGGCAAGGGTGTCGCTTGCTCGTGGGCAAGATTCATCTGGAATGGTGTTTAAGCACGTTTCGAACCACGAATTCAACTTGATAAAAGGAGATGTGCCCATCACCACCTTGCTCAAGAATCGTGAATTTACATCTATACTCAACAAATCCATTGTTCAATACCAAATAGGTGAAGAATTTCAAGCCATTGGTCATGCACGACTTGTTACTAATGGTTCGCAATTAAAAGCTGAAAACAATCAACCTGTGGTAAAGGATGGCTTGGTGGGAATTCATAACGGCATTATAGTGAACGATGCTCAACTTTGGAAAGCTAATTCCGATTTGAAACGTGAGTATGAAATAGACACTGAAATACTCCTCAGCCTTATTAGTAAAAACTTGCGACATTCGGATTTGCAAACAGCCATTGCCGATGCTATGAATGTGATTGAAGGAACGGTGTCCAGCGCTTTGTTATTTGACGACCGAAACGAAATTGCATTGTTTACCAACAATGGTTCGCTTTACTATATTCTCGAAAACGACTTTCTTTTATTCGCTTCCGAAGCTTATTTCTTGAAATATGTTTTGAAAAAACGTGGTCTTAATTTCCATATACATCAGGTAAAAGCATTCGAAGGAGTGATTCTGAACATCGATTCTTTTAAACTCACTAGCTTCAATCAAAAAGTAAAAAGCAAAACTGATTATAAACCTGCTCTGCATGCTAAGTGTCAATTTAATTACATCAACCTGAAAGGTAATTTCGATACCGAAATGGTGATTGACCCTATGGAATTTATCAATAAAAGTAAAGAAGCGCATCTTTACAAATTGCTCGAAAACAATTTGGAATCCATCAATCATTTGAAACGATGTACGCGTTGTATTTTGCCTGAAACTTTTCCTTTTATTGTGTTTGACGAGAAAGGAGTTTGCAATTTCTGTAATCACCATCAACCAAAAACACTGTTTCTGAATTTTGATGAATTAAAGCGTTTGGTGGCACCTTATAAACGAAACGATGGAAAGGCCGATTGCATTGTGCCTTTTAGCGGTGGACGCGATAGCACCTACTCGTTGCACGTGGTGAAAAACGAATTGGGACTCAACCCTATTGCTTTTACTTACGACTGGGGATTGGTAACCGACCTCGCAAGGCGAAACATTGCTAAGGTATGTGGAAAAATGGGTGTAGGGAACATTGTGGTGTCGGCTGATATTAGATGGAAACGAGAAAATATTAAGAAAAACATCGAAGCATGGCTCAAACATCCTAATCTTGGTATGGTTCCTCTCTTTATGGCTGGCGACAAATATTTTTTTCATTACTGTAATGTGGTGAAAAAACAAACAGGCATTGATTTGAACATTTGGGGAATAAATACATTGGAGAATACAAACTTCAAGACTGGTTTTGCTGGGCTCGATCCTCAATATGTGAAAAAACAAATTTATTCCATCAGTGCTATGAACAAACTCAAGCTGTTTGGATTTGTGGCCAAAAACTTAATGAATAGCCCTAGTTATATCAATCAATCGGTTTTCGATAGTCTTGGTTCGTTTGCGGTGCGATACATTGCTCCTAAAAAAGATTATTTCCATCTTTTCGATTATTATAGATGGAACGAAGAAGAAATTGAAAGCTTGATTAAAAACGAATACAATTGGGAAAAAGCCATCGATACCGACTCTACTTGGCGTATTGGCGATGGCACAGCAAGTTTTTACAATTACATCTATTACACAGTAGCTGGATTTACCGAAAACGATACCTTTAGAAGTAACCAAATTCGTGAGGGGATGATTAGTCGCGACATTGCTTTGGCAAAAGCCAACCATGAGAACCAAGTGAGGTACGAAACCATGCGTTGGTACCTTGAAATTGTTGGGCTCGATTTTGCTACGGTGGTAAATGTTATCAATCGGATGCCAAAGCAATATCCATTGTTTGACCAATAAAGATAAAGTAAATTAACTACTTTTGCAGTATAAAATGTTCTCAAACCTGCGTTAAACCCTTTTTGTGAAACAAAACCGAACCTTAGTTATCGTGCTTTACATTGCTGTGCTTTTTGGCATTGCCGTGTTTCCTTTCAAAGAAATAAGTTACCGAGCCGACCATACCTATTATTTCCAAATTCGGTTAGACCATATTTATCACATCTTATTTTTTTCGCCTTGGATGAGTATTGGTTATTGTTTATTTACCAAACGTTTCAACCACTTCTCCTCCACTCTCACTTGGTTTATCTTTGGTTTGTTGCTTGCTTCGTGCACCGAAGGCATTCAATTTTTTTTATCGTATCGCACGTTCACGCTGCTCGATTTACTTTCCAATTTCTCAGGGGTTATTATTAGTTGGCTGGTATTGCCGCTCACCAAAAGGCTTTGCAATAAGGTGATGAAACGAGAATAAAGAATGTAGAAAATAATTTTAGGGATGTAAGCACTAACTCTTATCTAATAAAAACAAACGAAAATGACTTATTATTTTAGTAAAACAATTTCCGGCAAAAGCTTTGATGAAGTGATTGAACGGGTGACTGAGGAATTGAAAAAACAAGGTTTCGGGGTGGTAACCGAAATAGACATGAAAGAAACCTTGAAGAAAAAAATTGATGTCGATTTTAGAAAATATAAAATACTAGGCGCTTGCCATCCGCAGTTTGCACATAAAATACTGATGACGGATGATAAGATAGGTGTTTTTCTGCCTTGCAATGTGGTGGTTCAAGAACTAGAATCGGGAAGCATCGAAGTGTTTGCGGTCGACCCTGTGGCATCAATGATGGCTGTTAAAAACGATTCGTTGATGGACATAGCCACTGAAGTGCAACAAAAACTAAAAAATGTTGTAGGGAATATTAATTAGTGGTGGGTGGTTTTCTCGAACAAGCTTAAATTGATTATTATTATTTTTTATTCTAATGGTTTGTTGGTGAAATAACACTAACAAAGGCGGAAAATTAATAAACAAAAGGAATTAAACGGTAAGTGTTTTTGCAATACGTTTCGTATTCTTCGCCAAACTGCTCTTTCAGTACTTTTTCTTCAATCCCGATGCGGTAAAGCATGAACGCAAAAACCAAAATCACCACTACTACTACACTCAGATAATTGTTTAAAGAAAGACCAAATCCGGCAAACGACAGCAGCATACCGGTGTAAGAAGGATGACGAAGCACACTATACAAGCCGTCTTTTTTTATGCGATGATTGTGGCGAATGGTAACATCGACTGTAAACATTTTGCCCAACTGCCATATAGCTGTAAACCGAATGACCATACCTAGCACGAGGATGGCTATGCCGATGTAATACATAAGCATGGTGGGTAAGATAAAAAACGAAGTGTAGATGGCGCAAGTGATGCCTGCTGCAATAGCCACTGTAATCATTACCCATCCCGTGAGCATGGAACCTTTATCTTTTTGTTTAAGGTCTTTTGCGCCCGAACGGGTGAGGATATTGAGTATAATTTCGGACAATAGCCATACCAGATACACTAGATTAAAATTTACCATATCAACTCTTTTTCTTACAAATATAGCTTATTATATATTTGCTCTATTTATTTCTTCACAAAAAACTTTTATGCCTTTTTGGATGTTTACCCCAGCAAGTTAAATTGGTAATTATTGCTATTTATATTCTATTGTTTGTTGGTAAAAAACACCAACAAAGGCGGATTTTGTTTTTAAGTACTAGATGTGGTGGTGAGGACACCACCTACTATGCGCCAGCGGGCGAAACACGCCTGCGCCAGCGGGGGTCATTTTTTAATAGTTTCAATTAATTTAAAGTCTTTATATTTTCTAACTTCAATTAACAATCCTTCGCTATATTCCTTAACTTCAATTATCCTTCCATCTTGATATTGCTCAATTTGAAACAACTCACCGTTTTTATATTCTATTCTCTGAAATTCTTGCCCATCTTTTTTTATCCACTCGCGGACTAATTTTCCGTTAGGAGCAAATTGAATATTGTCTTTCCAAGGTCCTATTTTTAAATCACAATCATCAAAATAGCATTTCTGGACGAAAGAATCATTGTAATAACGATAAATACTATCTTCAATCAATGCATCTTTATTGCGAAGAATACATTTCGGCAAAGAATAGTAATTAATATCTTTTTCGTATGGTCTAACAGTACTAATCTCTGTTCTTCTAATTTCATTCCCATTTTGATAAATTGATTCTGTTACTCGTAAAAGGTATGTTGAATCATTTTTAATATGTCCTAACGGTCTGCTCAATATATATTGGTAACGAACATCTTTTCCATTTATTTGTCCGTTTTTAAAATTTGTTTCTATAATTAGTTTTGTAGTGTCTCTACTATCATAACAAAGCCAATGTCCGTCTGGTAATGATTTTCTTAAACTGTACATTGTGCCATCCATATTTAGTTGGCTTTTTACGTTGTAATATGGTGAAGTATTATCCAATTCATAATAATAATTAAGGTAAGTTGTGTCGCCCAAAATTATTTTGTGTTCTTGCCCATTACAAATTCCGAAGGTCAACAAAAATAATATTGTTAAAAGTTTCTTCAAAGTATTTCTTATTTCCTTTTACAAATATACATCAAATTTTAAATATCCAAACTATAGCTATATATATGTATACCCGAAATTCCCCTTTTGTGGAAATTCCTAATTAGGTTTTATTTCGTTTCATGCGGAATGGATGGTTTCCATTATTGGTTTTAGGTAAGAACACGCGAATTGGAGGATTTTGATTATTGGTTTTGCTCCGTTTTGAGTGAAACGGATGTTTTTCCAATTGGCTTTTCGTCCGTTTTGCGTGAAACGAGTGTTTTACCAATTGGCTTTTCGCTCGTTTTGAGTGAAACGAGTGTTTTACCAATTGGCTTTTTGCCCGTTTTGCGTGAAACGAGTGTTTTACCAATTGGCTTTTCGTCCGTTTTGCGTGAAACGGATGTTTTACCAATTGGCTTTTCGTCCGTTTTGCGTGAAACGGATGTTTTACCAATTGGCTTTTTGACCGTTTTGCGTGATTCTAGCTATTTTATTAAAAAACTTTCCAGTTCCTCGCCATTTTGGCATTTTTTTAATTTAACATTATGCCAAAATGACAGCGAAGCAGATTTCAGGGGTTGGGTTTTGGTGTTTTTGATGTGGAAATGGTTAAAATTTGGGTTTGAAAACGCAATTGGGTCTGTTCAATAAACTGTGTCAGGTTAAAATTATTTACCTTTGTATGTT
>JBAXQU010000056.1:0-21707 GCA_037131555.1 Bacteroidota bacterium | reverse complement strand
AGAAGACTTCTCAATGTTTGGAGAACATCTCTCCAAGTTTGGAGAAGACTTCTCAATGTTTGGAGAACATCTCTCCAAGTTTGGAGAAGACTTCTCAGTGTTTGGAGAACATCTCTCCAAGTTTGGAGAAGACTTCTCAGCGTTTGGAGAACATCTCTCCAAGTTTGGAGAACATCTCACAGTAAGCTGATTTTGCTTTTTGCTACCAATTTTACTCCAAAACGAAGCTCCTCTATCGAGTATTTTTACTCCGAAAAGACATTCTCGAAATCCATAAAAGGATTTGTTTATCAACGCTATAAACTGCCACGCCCTTTCGTTTGAACGCTGAGGCAAAGGACAGAAACCGAAAAGTGATTGCTCGTAGTTCAACTACTTTACGCGATCGATTCAACTTTTCTTTTTGTCGGCCTCCCCTATCAGAAAAATAAAAAAACGGAGAAGTAGCATATATAGTTAAATCTTAAAATTATTAATTATCATGAAAAAGGTAATTTTAAAACGTACGCTTTCGCGCAATGACCGCAAAGCAATGATGCGTAATGGAGGTGTGCTCACCGACCATAACAACAACAGAGTCATTATCATGTTAGCCATCCGAGTGAAGACGATTAAAGCAAAACTTGGCTTTAGCAGAACCACTCGTGATGCACAATTTTTGACCAATGCAAATGCCATCTATCAAGCGTTGGTTGACGATGTAGGTGGATATTTCACTGTTCCGTTTACGCAAATGGTGTTGTTCAATACGCAATTAGTAGTGTATTCGAAAGCCATCACCAAAGCCAAATTGAGGGGCTTAGGGGCGAGTGCAGAAAAAGAAACTGCTAAGAATACTTTGTACGGAATATTGCTGAATGCATTGAGTTATGTAAACGATTTGGCACGAACCAATATTGAAAATGCGGTGAGCATTATTGAAGAAGCAAAGATGGTGTTAGCAGGAAGTGGCGGATACAAGAAACAAGATTTCTATGCACGTCAAGGAGCAGGCACAGGCGAAGTGAAATTATTTTCTATTGCTGTGAAAGTGGATGGAAAATATGTAAAAGCTACTTATTTCTGGCAATTCAGCATAGATGCAGGAGTTACTTGGGTAGATATGGAAACCACCACCATGGCCAAAACTTTATTGACAGGAATGATAGCAGGCAAAGCCATAAAGCTGCGCAAACGCACCAAATCGAGCAAAACTGGTTTGAGCAAATGGTCGACCCCAATTGATTTTACACCTCAGTAAGCTGGATGTAGGATTCCAAGATTTAGGAATTAGGATTAGAAAAACAAATCCATTGAAAAAGATGAATAGAGAGAATAAAAAATCCTGCTCGGTAATATGGGCAGGATTTTTTTTGGTGTTTAAATAGGGAAAAGGGAATTGGGAATGGTGGTGAGGACACCACCTAATTGTGGTCACAAGTTTGGAAACTCGCGACTGTTGGATAGCCTCGAAAAATATACCTACTAGAAAAAGAATTATCTTTGTAAAAAATAAAAACAGATGAAAACTCAATTCGTAACTGATGATAATGGCAAAAAGATAGCGGTTATTCTTCCTTTGAAAAATTACCAGAGAATGCTGGAAGAGCTCGAAGAATTGGAAGATATTCGATTATATGACGAAGCAAAGATGGTGAATGAGCCATCAATACCAATCGAAAAAGCATTCAGCCAAATAGAGGCTAAACGAAAATCAAAGAAATGATTTACCGTATTGTTATTAATAAAAGTGCAATAAAAGTATTAGAAAAAATCAATGAACCTGATTACTCTAAAATAAAAGCAGCTATTTATCAATTAGCTAAAAACCCAAGGCCACAGGGTTATATTAAATTGAAGTGAAGAGATGCTAATCGAATTAGGGTAGGCGACTATCGTATAATATACAACGTTGTGGACCAGCAACTACTCATAGATGTAATTAATTTAGGTCATCGAAAAGATATTTATGAATAAATCCTGCTCGGTAATATGGGTAGGATTTTTTTTGTGTAAATAGGGAAAAGGGAATTGGGAAAGGTGGTGAGGACACCACCAAATTGTGGTCACAAGTTTGGAAACTCGCGACTGCGGGGATTTCAGAATTCAGTAATTCGAGTTCTTATTTTATTCTTGTTCAAAAAAAAAGCGTCCGCACGATTGCGAGACGCTTTTTTATAATTAATCAACAAACAATTATTTTGTAATCACTAGTTTTTTAGTGATGGTTTTGTTTTCAGTCTTTAGCTGAAGCAGGTAAATACCAGCCGAAACCGAAGCTGCATCAAACGTGGTGGTATAAGTGCCATTGGCTTTAGCACCGTTTTCTATTCCTGCTATTTTATTGCCCAATAAGTCGAACAAACTTAAATCGATACTCGAATTTTTATTTATCGAATAGGAAATGTTCGTAGTTTCGGTAAACGGATTCGGATAGTTGTCTAACGATTCGGTGATTGAAGATTGGTTAACAATACCAGTGGTTAACGGAGGCAGAACAGTAACGGTAGCTATTTGATTCACTCCATGTCCTGGCCATATCGAATCGCAATGAGTAGCAGTGCAACCATTCGCGCTAGTAATGGTTAAACAGATTTGATAAGGAATGGACCAGTTATAGGTATGCACAGGATAAGCCGAGGTGGATGTGGTGCTATCTCCCCAATTCCAAAGATACGATGTAATAATACCATTGGAAGCAGAGTAGTTGTAAATAACATAATTGTAAAGATTGGTAGAATCTTGAATGATGAAAAAGTTGGCATTACAAACAGTACCTGCTGTAATGGTGCTACAGAACGAATCGTAACATGCCGAATCAACGGTGGATGAAACTGTGAGACAAACACTATAGTTGCCCGAACTTGAATAGACATGATAAGGATTTTGCGATGTGGATGAAGTGCCGTCACCGAAGGTCCATTGGTAATTGGTAGGCGAGCCTGAGCCTCCAGCTGTGAAGCTTACTCCATTGGTTGTGCTATCGGCCACAAAGGTATAACTTGCCGAGCAGGTAGGTATATATACAGTTTGACAATGTGTATCCGTACAACCAAGTGCGGAATTAGATACTGTTAAACAAATATTGTAACCACCTCCTACAGTATAGGTATGAATAGAATCGCCAAGATTGTTACTAGTATTTCCATCGCCATAATCCCATAAATAGGTTAAATTATTTCCATGCGAATAATTAGTTAAATGAACTATATTGCCTACAACAGAATTAACATAAAAATTAGCCTGACAGTTGCCATATACAGATACATAACCGCAGTATGTATCAGAACAAGTTGAATCGACTGATGAAGAAACAGTGAGGCAAACGTAGTATAGTCCATTGGAAGAGTAGGTGTGATATGGATTCTGTAAATTAGAACTAGTTCCATCATCGAAATTCCAACTATAAGTATTGGCAGTACCTGCTGAAGTAGAAGTAAACGTAACACCGTTTCCTAAGGAATCGAGCACATAAGTGTAAGCGGCATGGCAACTTGTTACAATAGCAGTGTCGCAATAAGTACTGGTACATGTAGCTCCTGTGTTGGTTACGGTTAAGCATACGGTGTAATTACCTGGACTAGCATAGGTGTGTTGAAACACTGTAGCAGATGTATTGGAAGTAGTGCCATCTCCTAAATCCCAGAAATAAGTTAAGTTACTTCCAGTTGAATAATTGTTGAACTGAAAAGTGTTACCAGTTGAATCGCTTGCTAAAAAATAAGCGTTACAGGTTGGTGGTGTATTGTTGATTACCACTACCGAATCGCATAACGAGCTGGTGCATATTCCCATTGAATCGGAAATGGTTAAACATACAGGATAGGTTCCTGTAAGGTAAGTATGAGTGACATTAGCACTCCAGTTAGAAGATGTTCCATCACCAAAATTGTACGAATAATAGGTATTGGAGTTTACTCCAGTAGAAGTACTGGTGAAGGATACACTGCCATCGTTGGCAGGGCTTACAACAATGGTGAAATTTGCAACACATTGTGCAAATGAGCTGGTGCCTATTAATAGGACCATGGCAAGTAGTTTGATTTTTTTCATTTCTGTGAAGATTAAGTTAAATTAATTAATGTTTATACTAATAATACCTGCATTTTAAAAAAGGTTGCCTGAAGTATGAAAATAATTATTCAGTAAAGTTAAAAATAATTCGACTAGCTATTCAAAAAAAAAAATTAGAGCTTTGAATTTCCATTCTTATTTGGTACAAACAAACAAATGTTACATATTCTCTCTCTTGTTTTAGTCTCCAAATTTTATTTGACCTTAAAAAACTATCTTTGTCAAATCAATTTACCCAATACTTAATTACTATGAAACATTTTCCGATTTGGTTTGCCACATTATTATTATTTACATTTAGTTCTTCTTTTGTTTTTGGACAGGAAGAAAATATAGTACTTAAAACATTAACAGGCGACATTGATGGTACTTTGTTAGCACCCCAAAGCAAGGAAAGTATTCCAGTGGTACTTATCATTGCTGGTTCAGGACCTACCGATAGAAATGGGAATAATGCTGCGATGGAAAACAATTCGCTGAAATATTTGGCTCAAGCACTTGCTATGAATGGTTTCGCTTCGGTGCGTTACGATAAAAGGGGAATAGGTCGTAGTCAAGAAGCAATCACCAAAGAAAGCGATTACCGATTCGAAGATTTAGTGGATGATGTAAAAGGTTGGGTAAATTTAATTTCGAAGGACAAACGTTTCAATCGCATCATCATTGCTGGTCACAGCGAAGGCTCATTGCTGGGTATGATTGCCGCAGAAAATAATATTAAAGTTTCGGCTTTTATTTCGATAGCAGGTGCTGGTCGACCTGCTGATCAAATATTAAAAGAACAATTGAAAGATGCTCCACAAGATGTGAAAGATGTCATCTTCCCAATTATCGACACCTTAAAGCAAGGCGATACCACAGGCCATGTGCCTAAGTTTTTTTATTCGTTATTCAGGCCAAGTGTACAACCTTATATGATTTCATGGTTTAAATACAACCCGCAAGAGGAAATCAAGAAATTAAACATTCCTATCCTCATCATTCAAGGTACGAATGATTTGCAGGTGTCAATGGAAGATGCTCATTATTTAGCAAAGGGAAATCCTAGTTCGAAATTGGCCATCATAGACAATATGAACCATGTTATGAAAATTATTATTGGTGATAAAAAAGCCAATAAAGCTTCGTATGATAATGCAGATTTGCCAATAGCTGATGATTTAGTGAAGACCATTGTTTATTTCATCATGCATGGATAAATTATCCATTTAAAGGACGAAACAGTAGTAACCACCAACAATAGCAATTGCGGGTGGTTACTTTTGTTAATAATTAAAAGGTATTATCCTTTTGTAAAATGCTCGAGTTGTTTTTTTAGCGATTTTACTTCTTCGTTCAAATTTTCCATTTGATATTTGAAGTCTTTTTTCTCTTGTTTGTGGTACTTCATTTCAGTTTCCATTCTTTTGTTTTCGGCCTGAGTTTCGGCATATTCTTTTTTGAGATGTTTCAACTCTTTGTGAATTTTTTCGTACTCAATTTTTAGAGAATCAAAAGTCCAAACTTTTTCTTTTTTCTGTAGTGTTTTATAATCGTGAAAAGCCATTTTTATTTATTATTAGAGTTATTATTTGTTTTTATTAGACGTTTAAAAAGAACATTCGTTTAATCCTGTTTTGTTGTTTAGTTGATGACCACTTTCATCTGCTTCGATACTTTTGAATTAGAATGAATGCTCAGAAAATATATCCCTTTCGCCATCGCGTTGGTATCAACATAACTGTGTTTTATTCCCTTGGTACTTGTATCCCCTTTTATTCGTTTCACTTCTTCTCCTAGCACATTCACGAATATGAGTTCTACCGGTTCGAAACTATTATAAACGATAGAAAGAATATTGTTAGCAGGATTTGGATACACAGCTTTTAGTTCGAAAGGTTGTTCCATTCCGTTTTGTTCAGGAACATTGAAGGAAATATCTTCACAATAGTTTTGCACTGCTTTCACCGATTTGAAAAGGTTCAAACGTCCACCTGTAAGGGTGGCGCCACTACCCATAGAAGCAATTTGGTCGACAGCACCAAGCAACGAATCTTTCACCACCAAGGCCATAGCAGCAGGATTGGCTTTGCAGTCGGAAATAAATCGATTGCATTGAACAGAATACATAAGTGCGATAGCACCCGCCACATGTGGTGTAGCCATTGATGTTCCTGTCATCGAAACGTATGTATAATTACTTGTTCCCGAATAGGAGGTAGATGTAATGTTGGTACCTGGGGCACCCAAATCGATGGTGGTAGCACCGTATCCACAACTACTATTTTTCGAATCGGAGTTGGTAGTATTGGTTACAGCAATCATCCAATCGCTAGCACAAGCAGTAGGGATATCGCCTTGTAAATCGATATTGTAATTGGCATTGGCAGTAGCACAAGCCGACAAAACACCGACAGAGCCAAGCGAATCGTACATGGCACACCAAAGCGGATAAGCTTCAGGTTGAGCTAAATCGACTCCGAATGAAGAATTAGTGGATACAATAAATGCTCCTTTGGCTCCATTGGTTTGGTTGTACAACCGTCTATTGTCCATTACATAAGAATAAGCCACCACCACATCGGCTTCGCCTGCACTGCCATACATAATGGGCATCACCTTCACATTCCAATTTACACCGGTAACACCAATTGTATTATTTCCTCTAGCTCCAATAGTTCCCGAAACATGGGTACCGTGTGCTGAGCCAGTAATAACATCATTACTAGTGGCCACGTTCCAACCATAGTAGTCGTCAACATAACCATTGTTATCGTCATCAAATCCATTACCCGGAATTTCTAAATTGTTTTTCCAGAAATTAAGATCGGGATGAGTTAGCTTAAAACCACCATCAATAACAGCTACCACAATGGTATCGCCAGAGGCCGTTAATCCTCCAGTGGTAATGTCCCAAGCTTCGGGCGCATCAATATCAGCATCGGGAATTCCACCGTTGCCTCCATTATTATTCATGTCCCACATGGAGCTAAAATTGGCATCGTTGGGGGTGTTTGTCCTATCTTGTATTTGATGATTGAACTGTGCAATTAAGACAAGAGGATGAGATTTTACCGCATTTAGCATATTATTTTCGTCAATAGCAGTGGTATCAAAATCGAAAAGAAAAATATGCATGGAATTAGAAAGGATTCGTTCTTGCCTAAATTGAGTGAACTTACCATCCATCTTTTGAAGTGAAGCAACAAGAACTTGAGCTTCATCGTTGGAATGCAGCATGGCAATAATATTGCCAGGGATGATATTACGTTGTTGCGAAATTCCCTTCATCGATAGGATAAGCAGCAATACGAAAATCGGAAAGGAGAACTTGTTCATTCTTTTAATAAATAATTCTGCAACAATGATAGAGATTTATTTTGTAATTTGCAATTCCAAATTTAAGTTTTAGACCAAAGCGATGAATTTAAATGCGAAAACTAATACATCTCAATGACATCAGAAAAGAATTTCACAGTTTATAAATCCTCAGCAGGCTCAGGCAAAACATTTACGTTGGTAAAAGAGTACCTTGCTTTGGCCTTGAATGATGGTGCTAATCCACCGCAAGCATATAAGCACATCCTAGCTGTAACGTTCACCAATAAAGCAGCCGCTGAAATGAAAGACCGAATAGTGAAAGCATTGAAAGAACTTTCGGAAGACGACTATTCAACGATTTCGGGAGGAACACAAACCCTGTTGGGGGCGCTAAAAACACATGCAAAACTTACCCTGCCTCCCAACAAAATGGGAGAAAAAAAGCAATTAGAGGATAAAGATATAAGGCTGCGTTCGCGGAATATACTTACCGCCATACTTCATAATTATTCCGACTTTGCCATAGGCACTATTGATAGTTTTGTGCAAAAGGTGGTTCGCACGTTTGCATTCGATTTGAAGATTCCGATGAGTTTCGATATTGAGATGGATGACGACAAATTACTTACCCAAGCAATTGACTTATTGTTGGGCAAAATAGGCAATGACGAAAAGCTTACAAAAGCCCTCGTAGAATTTACCGAAAGCAAAGCAGATGATGAAAAGAGTTGGCATATTGAAAATGATTTAAAATTATTTGCCAAAAACCTACTCACCGAAGATGGAACAATTTACATTGAGAAACTAATGAACCTTAGTGTTGACGATTTTTTTCAAATAAAAGAAGTGCTTTATGCTGAGATTAAAAAGTTTGAAACCTCCATCAAAAAAATAGGGAACGAGGCATTAGCGCTAATTTCGAGTAGAAACATAGAACACGATAAATTTGCTGGTGGTGCTAATGGAATAGGAAAATATTTCAGCTACTTGACTGAAGTGAGGATAGAGAAATTAACTCCTTCTGCCACTGTTCAGAAAAACATGGATGATGAAAAGTGGTATGCAGGAAAAGCCTCTTCTAGTGACAAATCATCCATAGATGCAATAAAAAACAAGCTTGCGGAGTTGTACACAAATGCTACCCAATATGTGGAAGAAAACAAAAGTGAATTCGTTTTATTTAACCTTATTAACAGGAATATTTATTCATTAGCCGTCCTCAATGAAATTGAGAAATTGCTAAATGAATACAAGGCAGAAAACAACATTCTACATATTTCGGAGTTCAACAAAATGATTGCAAAAATTGTGATGAATGAACCCATTCCTTTTATATACGAGCGATTAGGAGAGAAATACAATAATTATTTGATTGATGAATTTCAAGATACCTCGGTACTTCAATTTCAAAATTTATTACCCTTAATTGATAATTCGCTAGCAAGTGGATATTTTACGATGTTGGTTGGCGATGGCAAACAAGCTATCTACCGATGGAGAGGAGGTGAAGTGCAGCAATTTGCAATGCTGCCAAAAATATTTAAACACAATGACAACGAACTAGTGCTTGAACGCGAAGACGCGTTGATACGCAATCACAACCCGCAAATACTAGACAAAAACTACAGAAGTAAACGAGAGCTTATTGAGTTTAACAATTCCATATTTCGAGTACTTGGAGATGCACTCAACCTTAAATATCAATCGATATATAAAGATTTAGAACAAGGGTTTAAATCCGAAAACACGGGAGGTTTGGCGCAAATAGAATTTGTTCAAGGAGAGAAAGAAAACTTCAGAACTTTGAACAAAGAGAAAACACTTGAAACAATAAAACAACTACTTCTTGACAATTACAAATTAAAGGACATTGCCATACTGGTTAGAAAAAATACGGATGGTAGCGACATTGCCAATTTCCTGACACAAAATGGCATTGATGTAATTTCGTCTGACTCGCTGTTGCTGAGTAATTCTTCGGAAATTAGTTTTATTCATTCTTTATTAAAATTCATTGCGAATACAAGTGATCAAATTGCTCAAACGGTAATATTGGAATATCTTGTTTCGCGCAACTACCTTAAAACGGATTCTATACATGAAGCACTTTTAACAAAAAATAAATCCAATCTACTATCGATACTCAAATCTGCAAACATAGAATTTAGTACTTCGCGCTTATCAAAAATGGCACTTTACGAACTTTGTGAAGAACTGATTCGAGTATTCAAACTAAATGAAACTCCGAACGCGTATGTCCAGTTTTTTCTGGACGAAGTACTCAATTACTCGATAAAGAAAAACAATAATTTGAATGATTTCATATTGTATTGGGAGGAAAAGAAACAGAAAGCTTCACTTATTGTGCCTCAAGGTATGGATGCTGTGAATATCATGACCATTCACCGATCAAAAGGGCTTGAATTCCCTGTTGTCATCTTACCCTTTTTAAACGGAAAAGTGATGAATGGGAAGGATAATTTGTGGATAGAACTACATTCGAACAAACTCGTAAACTTACCATCTGCCTTGGTTCCAACTAGTGTGAGTTTAGAAGAAACCGAATACGGAGAATTGTACGAAGATGAAAAAAACAAATCACTGCTCGACAATTTAAATGTGCTTTACGTTGGCTTGACAAGAGCAGAAGAACGTATGTATATTTTTACTGGAAAGCCAAGCAAAACACCTTCCAATTTAGGGTCAGCCTCCGATATGTTTGCCCATTATTTAGAACAAATAGGAGAATGGAATGATGCGAAACAAGTTTATTTGTTTGGAATCGCTCAAGCTCACAACACCTCTTCAACAGGTATTAAAAAGGAGACTTTGAATTATTCGTTGAGCACCTTTAATTCGAATCAATGGAGAGAGAAAATAAAAATGCGCGCAGCTGCACCCAGTATTTGGAACACCGAAATGGCTAATTCAAAAAAAGAATATGGCTTAATCGTACATACAGCATTATCGAAAATAAAATTAAAGGCTGATATTGAACCTACACTATACTCGATGTGTTCGCAGGGATTAATAACCAATGAAGAGAAAACGAATTTGATTGAAGTAATCACTAGAATTGTAAATCTGCCAGAACTAAAGGACTATTTTTCGGAAGGATTTTCGGTACGAAACGAAGCCGAAATTATCACCTCGTCTGGTGAGTTATTCCGACCCGATCGCGTTTTGATAAAAGAAAAATCAGCTGTGGTTATTGATTACAAAACAGGTGAAGTGAAATCGAAACACAAGGAACAAATTCGGAAATACTCCGACCTTTTGATTGAAATGGGCTATGCGGTCACCGAAAAATTATTGGTGTATATTGAAGACGAAAAAGTGATTAATGTTCTGTAATTACCAATGCAAAATTTGAATAATGTTAATTCGGCTTAATGGTCGACATTATTTTATTCGCATCGTTTAAGAACTTTATTTGTTCATTTCCTATTTCTGCACCTTGAGGATAACCTAATGAACCAACTGGAGCTAGGTTAAAATTATTAGTAGCTTCGTCTTTGGCGGTGAACAAAATCCAACAAGTAGGATAACCTGTTACTTTAAGCGCCTGTTGCATGCCACTATTTTGTTGAGCTAAATCGGGAGGAAGCTGTTTTGTTCTTGGGAAATCAAGCTCTAATAAGATTACATTCTTACTTGCCCACTCCACAAATTCGGGCTTAGCAAACACATCGCGCTGAAGTTTTTTGCACCATCCACACCAATCGCTACCCGTGAAAAAAGCAAATATTGGTTTATGAGTGGCCTTCGATAATTCATGCACTTCTTGCAAACTTGTATGCCATTCCAAGTTGTTCACTGGAGCAGGAGGAAGCGCAAGTTGAGCAAAGGAAAAGAAATTAATAGTAAATAATATGATGAGGGTTGTTCCTATTTTTTTCATTCGTAGAGTTGATTTTGGATTAACGTTTTGTTGATTTTTAATTATTACAAAGTGTAAAGATAGAAAATATTTTACTTTGAATATAATTCAATCTGATTCGAGATTTAAAAAAGCTATCTTTGTCCAAACAAAACTCATTGTATTTAGCTTTCAATATAAGAAATTAGATTCTAATTAGACGAATAAAGAATTATGACATCACTAGATAGAACCATTCCTCCACATTTCAAAACTGTCGACAAAATAGAAATGATTCATGCCACTGAACAGCATCTAAAAAACAAAATACCTGTTTATGCTGTTAATGCCGGAAGTCAAGAACTGATTAGGATAGAATTTATTTTTTCGGCAGGGATGTACCAACAAGACTTGCCATTACAAGCTGCAACCACTAATGCTATGTTGGAAGAAGGTACAGGCAAAATGTCAGCTTCTGAAATTGCAGATGCCATCGATTATTATGGTGCATTTCTTGGGATTAATGTTGAGCAAGACCATGCATCGGTGGTATTGTACACCCTCAACAAACATTTAAAAGCCACCATCCCTGTGGTTGAACAAATAATTAAAGATGCTGCTTTTCCTGAAGAGGAATTGAGTATTCATCTCGAAAATAAAAAACAAAAATTCTTGGTGAATTCACAAAAGGTAGCTAATGTGGCTCGAAAGCGTTTCACTGAATTGCTTTTTGGGGCTAGTCATCCTTATGGAGTAAATGTGAAAGAACAAGATTTTGACGCAATCAACAGTGAATTAGTTAAGAAGTTTTATTCCACCTTCTACAGAGCAAATAGTTGCAAAATAGTAATTGCAGGAAAAATAAATGTTGATGTGTTGACCATTTTGGATGAACATTTTGGTGGAAATGATTGGATAGCATCAAATAACTTACAAAAAGGAACAATTCAGCTGGACACTACCAAAGTAAATGAACATCTAATATTCAAGGAAGATGCACTTCAATCAGCGATTAGAATTGGCAAAGTGATGTTCAATAAAACTCATCCTGATTTCCAATCATTATTAGTGATGAATACCATATTCGGAGGCTACTTTGGTTCTCGTTTGATGTCAAACATTAGGGAGGATAAAGGTTACACCTATGGTATTGGTTCAGGCATGGCTTCACTTCAGCATTCAGGCTATTTTTTCATATCTACGGAAGTTGGAGCAGATGTTTGTAAAAATTCGATTGAAGAAATCTATTTCGAAATGAACCGTATGCGAACAGAACTGGTTCCCGATGATGAATTGGAATTAGTAAAAAACTATTTATTAGGAACCTTCTTGCGAAGTGTTGATGGCCCTTTTGCGCTTGCAGAGCGCTTCAAAGGGATAATGCAATATGGATTGGATTATGATTATTTCGACAATTATCTTAAAACCGTAAAAACAATTTCAGCATCAAAAATTAAAGCAATTGCAAATGAGTATTTTAGTCGAGAATCAATGATTGAACTTGTGGTTGGTAAAAAAGGATAGAAAATTTGATTATTAACTGCCTATTTTCATTATATTTGTGCTCTTATAAAAATATAGATGTTTAAGAAAATAGTTTTCCTAATGTTGCTTTTCGCCTTGTGTCAAACCAACGCTAAAGCAGTAGTAATATCTCCACAAGTTACTTGTGTTAGTGTTTTGCCAAATGGCAATATTACCGTTACTTGGCTTCCTTCTTCTGACCCTTTAGGCGAATTCGTATACTATCAAATTTATGCCTCCACCACTGCAGGAAGTGGATATACGCAAGTTGGTGGCAATCTCACTCCATTATCGACATCTAGTTTTACCTACACTTGTGGTTGTGGAAATACGACTATGTACTACTTTTATGTGGTAGCTGTTTACAATACTGGTGTTGGGCCAGATATTACCTCACCTGCTTTGGATACTGTTAAAACTATTTTCTTAACTGTGGCACCAGGAGCAGGAATAGCAAATTTGTCTTGGAATCAATCCATCACTCCTCCTTTGGCTTCTTCAGTTGGTATTTATACTGTTTCCGTGGAATTCCCTACAGGTGTTTGGACAGTGGTAGGAACTACAAGTAATTTAAACTTCACTGACACAGTTTATATTTGTAATAATTCCAATCAGATCATCAATTATCATGTCGCCATAACTGACACTTCGAGCAATTGTACCTCTGTATCCTCGGTGGATGGTAGTAATTTGTTACACAATACTATCGCTCCACCATCTCCAATTCTTGACACATTAAGCGTAGATAATAACAACAACGCCATGTTGAGTTGGAATACTAGCAGTGCTCCCGATTGCGCAGGTTATGTCATCTATGAGTTAATAGGAGCAAGTTGGATTATGATTGATTCTACTCACGGAATCAACAGTACAAGTTACACCTACACAGGACTAACCAATAATGCTAATCTTGCCTCTCAACAATTTAGAGTATCGGCTTATGATTCATGTGCACGTAATGGACTTCAAGGAGGAAGCTTAAAAACAATATACTTAACAGCCACTTCGGACGTCTGTAATCACAGTGCGATACTGAACTGGAATGATTATCCAACCATCGGAACAGGTATATCTGGTTTCAGAATTTATCAATCATCAGGGGTGGTTCCTGGTCCTTACACCTATATTGGCAGCGTACCTGCAGGTGTGCTAACCTTTACCGCCACTGGTTTAACTCCTTTGACAACTTATTACTTTCGGGTTGAAGCCTACGATTTTTCAGGCACAAAATTGGCTTCCTCTAATCGGAGAAGTTTCTTTTGCACTGCTCCTATCCCGCCTAATTTCCTTGAACTAATTACTGCAACTGTAGTGAGTTCTAACCAAATTGATGTTGACTTTTTCGTTGATACCGCAGCAAGTGTTCTAGGTTACAACATTTATCGTTCGACTGTAAATATTCCATCTGCGTTTGAGTTAGTTGGTTTTCAAGCTCCGTCAATGTATCCACTTAATTCATTTTCCGATTTGAATGTTGAAGCGGATAAAAATGCGTATTATTATAAAGTTGTAAATATAGATAGTTGTGGTTTTGACGGCATGGAATCAAACATTGGTAGAACCATGTTATTAACATCTTTTGGTGACCACGTTACATTCAAGAATACACTAACTTGGAATAAATATAAGGAATGGGGAGCAACCGATACCACCCCATTATTTTGTACTATTTTCAGAGGAATTGATGGAGTGTTTGAACCTAATCCTATTGCGGTTGTTTCTTTTGGTCAACAAGAGACTACTTATGTTGATGACGTTTCGAATGTTCTGAAAGGTGAAGGTAATTTTATTTACAAAATAGAGGCTCAAGGAAGTTTTTATGGATTTAATACCACTAGTTTTTCAAATATTACTACTTCTAAACAAGAATCAGAAGTATACATTCCAAACGCATTTACTCCTAATGGTGTGAACCCAATTTTTAAACCATCGAACACTTGGGTAAATTATGCTAGTTACCAACTTGATATTTTCAATCGTTTTGGAGAAAATGTTTTCTCAACTACAAAATCGGAAGAAGGTTGGGATGGAACAAGAAGTGGCAATGTTTGTGAATTGGGTGTTTATGTTTACAAGCTTTATTACAAGACTGCTTCTGGAAAGGAATTTAATCGCAAAGGTGTTGTTACTTTGTTGAGATAAATCCTAAATCAAAATGACAAACATGAAATCAAAATTTTTGCCGTTGTTTTTGCTGGCATTTAACGTTAGTTTGTTTTCTCAAAGCATCTGTCGTTCGATTATTTCTCCTTATGGAAACTCCTCTTTTAATGCTTCTGGTAATCTAACTGCCACTCTTGGCGAAACAATGGTAACAACCTATTTTTCATCAAACAGCATTTTAACACAAGGATTTGAACAACCTGACACATTGCTTACTACTTCCATTAGTGATATTTCAAGTTCACTAAGTTTTAAAAGCTACCCAAATCCTACCCATGACTTCGTTTATATAGAAGGCAATAATAGTGATGCCAAAAATATCATTCGAATTTCTGATGTTTCGGGAAGACAACTTGTGATGATTGAAAATGCCTCATTGAATAAGAATAATATTACAAAGATTGATTTCAGAACTTATGAGAAAGGCGTATATTTTCTTACTCTCCTCGATATTTCAGGTGAAATTAAAAGTGTTTTTAAAGTTGTTAAAGAATAGTTTACTGAAATAAAGGTGAAAACGAAGTTATATTTATTTTTTATATTTGTGTTGAGTGTAAGCCTAGCTAAATCTCAATCTTCTCCATTCGGAATGCCTTATCAAGCAATTGCAAGGAATTCAGCTGGAATCATACTCCCTAACCTTTCGTTGAATGTAAAAGTTGGAGTGTATTCAGGTAGCTCAACCGGAACATTAGAATGGGAAGAAACTGACACAGCACATACAGACATTCATGGCTACTTTGAAATTGTTATTGGTCATGGAATGTCCACAAATGTTGGCTCTCTTGGATTATTTTCAATGATAAATTGGCAAAGTGCTTCTCATTTTATAAAAATTGAAATTGATTATACTGGAAGCGGAAGCTTCGACTTTCTAGGTATATCTGAACTCTATTCGGTTCCTTATGCATTCCAATCAAACTCTAGTTCAACAATTACTCCTATTTCTATTGATCAACTCAGCGATGTTGATACGACTGGAATTCAAGTAGGATATCTATTTAAGTGGAACGGCTCGAATTGGATTCCGATGAAAGATGCCCACCACGATACAGTTGCATTTGCTTTAAATTCAAACTTCGCTAATTCATCCGACACCTCTACATATACTATCAATCGACATCTTTTAGTTGACACTGTTCAATATGCGAATATTGCAGGTAGCACTTCCAATTCGGTTTCAAGTCAAACTACTACTTCTTCCTTAAATAGTACCTATTCTGATACCGCAATATATGCATCCACTTTCTCACCATTAAATATTTGGTCCATTAATGGGAATAATTGTAATTCTTCGAACAATAAAATTGGCACAATAGATAGCGTTGATTTTGTGACTCGAACAAAAAACATTGAACGAATTCGAGTAAAATCATCAGGAAAAATTGGGATTGGTAACTCAAATCCAAATGCAGGCTTTCATTTAACTGGGACAAGTGGATTGTTATTTACTGGAAATACCGGTTTTGGTGATTCAACAATGACTAATCATTCAGGCACTAGAATGATTTGGTACGGAAGAAAAGGCGCATTTAGAGCAGGCCGAATAACCTCTAATCAATGGGATGATACATTAATCGGTAATTTTTCATTTGCAATGGGATACAACACCATTGCCTCGGGGCTCTACGCTACCGCATTCGGAAATTCTACCTCATCAATTTGCGAAAGTTGTGTAACCGCTGGAAATAATACGTTAGCGAGCATTATTCATCCTATTGTGGCGGGAGGTGGTTCAATAGCTATGGGCGATAGTTGTTCGGTGTCATGTTATAGATCGATTGCTATGGGTTCTCATTGCAATTCCGATTGTGGATATGCGTTTGGTTCACATTGTAGCACACAAAGTAGTATTGGTTTGGTTTTTGGCAGTAATAATCATTCTTCCATAGTTTCCATCTCCAATATTTTTGGCTCCTATGCTTCCGATTTTGGACATTCAGGTTGTTTTATTTTCTCCGATACTTCTTCTTCAACTGTCATTACTCACCCAACCGCAGACGGACAGTTTGTAGTTAGGGCTACTGGCGGTATCATCTTTTATACCGATTCTACCATGTCAAACGGAGCACAATTGTTTAATGGTGGAGGTGGTTGGTCGTTTACTTCGGATAGAAACAAAAAAGAAAATTTTATTTCATTGGATGATGAAGATATTTTGAATCGTATTTCGAAAATAAAAATTAAAAGTTGGAATTATAAATCGCAACCTTCTTCTATGAGACATATTGGTCCATTTGCTCAAGACTTTTATAAAGCATTTAAACTAGGTGAATCGAATAAAAGCATCAACATGGTGGATATTGATGGAGTAAATTTGGCAGCTATCAAAGCACTCTACATGAGAACTGAAAAAATAAGTTCCTCTTATAACTCGGTTGATACTCTAAAAACCGAAGCAAACGAAATAAAAAATAATCAAGAAGATATGAATAGTAGATTGAATAAACTTGAAGATGCCATTCGCAACAAATAAATACTAACATGCAAAAAAATATTTTTAAAACCATCTACGCCTTATTACTAATAAGTGTGTTTAATTTTACAGAAACGTACGCACAAGGTGTGCCTCAAGGATTCAATTACCAAGCCATCGCTCGCGATGCAACCAACCTTTTGGTAACTAACCATGCCATTGGAATTAAAATTGGTATCTATGCTGGCTCTGCAAATGGAACATTAGAATGGGAAGAAACACATACCCCTACTTCCAATCAATTTGGCTTATTCACATTAGTAATTGGACAAGGAACTAGTACCGGGAATGGTTCGATACCCAATTTTTCTTCCATTAATTGGGGTGCAGCTTCTCACTACTTAAAAGTTTCAATGGATATTACAGGAGGTAGCAACTACATTCAAATGGATAATTCGCAATTACTTTCTGTTCCGTATGCTTTCTATTCGGCACAATCGGGTTCGGTACCCACTCTTTCACTCAACGATTTAGTGGATGCTGATACAGCAGGCGTGTCGGTTGGAAAAACATTAAAATGGAATGGCATCAATTGGGTGCCTGCAAAGGATAACAATTCGGATACTGCATCCTATGCTTACAATTCATATCATTCTACCCATTCCGACACAGCAAATTATGTAATCCATACCACACCTGCCGACACTGCTCTTTACGCTTACCATGCAGGTTCAGCTTTATTTACTGACAGTGCCGGAAGAGCTACCAATGCTTTTCATGCCAACCACAGTGATACGGCAACTTTTGCTCTTAATTGTGGAAACACATCTAACGACTGGCATTTAGGAGGTAACTCAGGAACCTCTCCCTCAAGTAATTTTATTGGAACATCCGACTCTGTCGACCTAATTATTAAAACAAATAACCAGGAACGGTTGCGTGTTACTGCACTTGGTAAAATAGGTATCGGAACCTCGACCCCAATAGCAGCTCTACATATTATTAGTGATGATGGTGTGATAGCACAAGGAACATTAGGAGCTGGATTAATACCTGCCACAGGAGCAGGAACCCGAATGATGTGGTATCCCAAAAAAGCAGCATTTAGATCTGGAACCGTTACTGGTGTTCAATGGGATGATGCTAGTATAGGTAATTATTCGTTTGCCAATGGATACAATTGCCGAGCACAAGGTGTCGGTTCTGTTGCCGTTGGCCAAAGTTGCTATGCTGGCGATTCGGGCGCTGTAGCCCTCGGATATACCTGTGTGGCCAATAGAAATAGTTCCGTTTGTATAGGAAATGGTTCTACAGTTTCTGGTGTTTCAGGAGTGTCCATTGGCCGTGCCGACCTAGCCTCAGGATATGCTGCTGTTGCCATTGGTTATCACAGTACTGCTTCCGGAAATTTTGCTACCGCGATTGGCGACCACAATGTGGCAAGCGGAAATTATTCTACCACACTCGGTTATTTCACCTCATCCAACGGACATGCTGGTTCGTTTATTTTTGCTGATGTCAACACCAACTTAACAGTTACCAATAACACAGCCGACAATCAATTTTTGGTGAAAGCCACAGGAGGAACTTATTTCTATACCAATAGCGCACTTACTTCAGGTGTTTCTCTGTCAAGTGGCGGAGGAGGTTGGAATATACTTTCGAACAAACACATGAAAGAAAATTTTAAAGACGTAGATGGAAATGAAATATTGAGAAAACTAGCCGAGATGCCAGTTACAAGTTGGAATTACAAATCACAATCGCAAAAGATTCGACACATAGGCCCAATGGCTCAAGATTTTTATGGAGCATTCGGCTTTGGCGAAAGCGATACCACCATCACCTCTGTTGATATTGATGGTATAAACATGGTTGCTATAAAAGCCTTGATTGAAAAAACCAACGAATTGAAACGAAAAGCGAAAGAAATTGAAGACCTAAAAGCCACCGTGGAAGCTTTGAAGAAAAACAATTCATTACTCGAAGCACGAATAGAATCGATGGAAACCACCATCAACAGAAAATTTAAGGTATACTCGCTCGCTCCTGCCGGAGCGTCCCGATAATCCGTTTCTAAAATTCTGTTCGCTCCTACGGAGCTTGTTTTGTAATTCTATATTTATTCTTCAAACAGAGCGCTCCTCCGGAGCTATTGTATTCAGCAAAAATATGTTCAATGAAATAAGTTAAAACTCCTTAGGAGTTATCCGTTTGTAGAAAACGAAAAACCCTAATGTAACAAGCTCCGTAGGAGCGTCCCGTTAATCAATCCAGTCGAACAAATATTTTTCTTCGTATTCTATTTCGAATTTTTTTAAGAAATCAAAATACTCGTCTTTAAAGCTCTGCACACTATGATGCTTCTCTTGATTCAAAATATATTTAATCACATTATCTATCTGACTACGTGAATAAGAAAACGCTCCAAAACCTTCTTGCCAATTAAATTTACCTTTTACAAAATTGTTTTCGGTTATAAATTTCGAGGAGATGGATTTTATATCTCTTGCTAAATCGGAAACTGAAATCGATGGATTCAATCCTACTAAGATATGAGTATGGTCGGGCATACAATAGATAGATAACATTTTATGTCCGCGATTTTGAACAATGCCGGTTGTGTATTTATGAATTGCCTCACGATGTTCTGTAGGTATCAAACATTGCCTGCCTTTTACAGCAAAGACTATTTGAATATAAATTTGTGAATAGGTGTTGGGCATATTTACAGGTCGCTCCTACGGAGCTTGTTTAATAATTCTCTATTTAATGCTACAATCAGAACGCTCCTCTGGAGCTATTTTTTCTGCAAAATTAATGCTATTTAATTTTATTAAAACAGATTGACAAAAATAAACAATTTCTAATTCCGCAGGAGTTACCCGTTTGTAGAAAACGACAAACCCTAATGTAACAATCTCCTGCCGGAGCGTCCCGATAATCCGTTTCTAAAATTCTGTTCGCTCCTACGGAGCTTATCCAATTATTAAATATTTATTCTACAAACAGAGCGCTCATCTGGAGCTATTGTATTCCGCAAAAAAATGTTCTATGAAATAAGTTAAAACTCCGTAGGAGTTCCCAGTTTGTAGAAAACGAAAAATCAAAATGTAACTAGCTCCGTAGGAGCGTCCCGTTAATCCGTTTCGATTTAAATATTGAAACGCGGTTTCATATTTCTTTTCAACATCATAAATACTTTCATTTATCACAAAAAAAATCCTGCCCTTATTACTGAGCAGGATTTTTTTATTCTCTCTATTCATCTTTTTCAATGGATTTGTTTTTCTAATCCTAATTCCTAAATCTTGGAATCCTACATCCAGCTTACTGAGGTGTAAAATCAATTGGGGTCGACCATTTGCTCAAACCAGTTTTGCTCGATTTGGTGCGTTTGCGCAGCTTTATGGCTTTGCCTGCTATCATTCCTGTCAATAAAGTTTTGGCAATGGTGGTGGTTTCCATATCTATCCAAGTAACTCCTGCATCTATGCTGAATTGCCAGAAATAAGTGGCTTTTACATATTTCCCATCCACTTTCACAGCAATAGAAAATAATTTCACTTCGCCTGTGCCAGCTCCTTGACGTGCATAGAAATCTTGTTTCTTGAAATGAGCACTACCTGCCACCACCATCTTTGCTTCTTCGATAATGCTTACTGCATTTTCAATATTGGTGCGTGCCAAATCGTTTACATAACTCAATGCATTCAGCAATATTCCGTACAAAGTATTCTTAGCAGTTTCTTTTTCTGCACTCGCCCCTAAGCCCCTCAATTTGGCTTTGGTGATGGCTTTCGAATACACTACTAATTGCGTATTGAACAACACCATTTGCGTAAACGGAACAGTGAAATATCCACCTACATCGTCAACCAACGCTTGATAGATGGCATTTGCATTGGTCAAAAATTGTGCATCACGAGTGGTTCTGCTAAAGCCAAGTTTTGCTTTAATCGTCTTCACTCGGATGGCTAACATGATAATGACTCTGTTGTTGTTATGGTCGGTGAGCACACCTCCATTACGCATCATTGCTTTGCGGTCATTGCGCGAAAGCATACGTTTTAAAATTACCTTTTTCATGGTTTCTAATAATTTTAAGATTTAACTATATATGCTACTTCTTCGTTTTTTTATTTTTCTGATATGGGAGGCCAACAAAACGAAAAGTTGAATCATTCGCGTAAAGTAGTTGAACTACGAACATTCATTTTTCGGTTTCTGTCCTTTGCCTCAGCGTTCAAACGAAAGGGCGTGGCAACTTATATCGTTGATAAACAAATCCTTTTATGGATTTCGAGAATGTCTTTTTGGAGTAAAAATAACCGAAGGAGGGTCTGTTCAATAAACTGTGTCAGGTTAAAATTATTTACCTTTGTATGTTGA
>JBAXQU010000055.1:0-21773 GCA_037131555.1 Bacteroidota bacterium | reverse complement strand
GATGGGATACATATATATATATATAAAGTAGAAATTAGGTTTTTGGGGGAATTTGAAACTGAATGAATTTTGTGGTTGGGGATGATTTTTTATCCCAAATTCCTAAAAATGGAATAAAATGATGGAGTTTTTGGGAGGGTGACTTACACGATGTTTTAGGAATTATCCCACCCAGTTTCCTGAAAGGAAACGGAAATTAATGATGAACAATAATTTTATTTGTTGATACAAAGACTTTATCGGAGATTGTTAGAAAATACATCCCATCCTTTAACTCATTTGTTTTAATATTTAAAATAGAAGTAGATTCTATGGTCATGCGTTTAATTTCTTGACCGAGAATGTCAGTAATAGATAGATTAAACTGAGTGTGGATTTTATTTTGATTCAAATTGACAATTAAATTGTCGTTAGCTGGGTTGGGGAAAATGGAAACATTGTTTTGTAAGGAAGCGTTGTCTTGAATATTAGTTGTAAAAAAGGTTTCACTTCCTGTGATTCCAGCATAACCTAATGTGTCAGTTTTGATAAGGTATATGTCATTAAGACGTTGGTAAAATCCGTTAGTATATCCGCAAATGATAAAACAATTATCAGATGTTGGCTCAACAGAATATCCATAGTCGTCACCAGTTCCACCAAAAGTAGATGCGCTGTAATATGACCAATCGCTTTTTAGAATTGAAAAATAAGCATCAGGATGTCCACCACCAAATCCAAATGATTGAGTTGCACCTACCATTGCTATTTTCCCTTCAGCATCTTCTGTAATTGAATTTGCAACATCATAATTTGTGGCTAATGGCCCCACACTTCCATATGTCCAAAGATACATGAACGAACCATTGGTAGTAAGTTTAATAATTATAGCATCCGAATTACCCGAACCATAGCTTTGAGTTTCTCCACAAACAATGTAGCTTCCAGAAACACTTTCTAATATATCGTTGCCGTAATCAAGCGAAGCGCCACCGAACTTATTCGTCCATATGGTGTCACCAATAGCGTTTGTTTTTATTGTATAAAAATCGCCTAGCGTATCACCCATACTTTTTGTTGTGCCTGTTATTGCATAGCCTCCATCTGTAGTTTGGATAACTGAGTTGGCAACATCTTCAAGCGAGTCACCGAAGGTTTTTGTCCAAATAGTATCTCCTAAAGAATCGGTTTTTATTAAATAATAATCTGAATTTCCTTTGCCATAACTGTAGGTAGAACCACAAATAATATAACCTTTATCAGTAGTTTGTTCAATACAGTTTCCGAAATCCCAATCACTTCCTCCGTATGTCTTAGTCCATTGAGTTTGTAACATTGAATCTGTTTTTACAATATATACATCATACCCTCCAGCACCATAACTATTCGTATATCCTACCAGGATGTAGCCTTTGTCGGTTGTTTGTCGTACACATTTTCCAACGTCAACATTAATACCTCCAAATGTATTCTGCACAGTAGGTACACCGAATTTGTCAGTTTTTAATAAGTACATATCGTTGTTGCCATTTCCAAAACTAGTGGTGCTTCCTCCAACAATATACCCTGAATCTAAAGTTTGTTTGGCTGAATAACCATTTTCGTAACCATCATTTCCAATTACTTTTCGAAACTTGATAGGAGTTTGTCCAAAATTATTGAACGAAGCGAGAAGAAATAAAACAGGTAATAAGTATTTCATTTTATTCATTTGTGTTAAACCGAGTAGAATCTCTAGGCGTTTAATGTTGTTACTTTCAGTTATTTTTATTCAACTCCTTCGGAGTTGTTGTTTGTGTTAAATATTTACACCCCCAATTACATTGGGGGCTATTCAAATTAAATCCTTTCAGGATTTTCTTCTTAATTGATATAAATGTTAGACAATTGATGTTGTTTGTTTTTTTTATTTGTGTTAAAATAATAAACTCCAGAGGAGTTGTTGTTTGTGTTAAACATTTACACCCCAAAATTACATTGGGAGTTATTCAAATTAAATCCTATCAGGATTTTCTTCTTAATTGATATAAATGTTAAACAATTGATGTTGTTCCTTTTTTTTATTTGTGTTAAAATAATAAACTCCAAAGGAGTTGAATGTGAATAGCCCCCAATGAAATTGGGAGGTAAACAAATGTACGGAAAAATCACAACTCCGAAGGAGTTGAATGCATTTAGTGCAAATACCTCTCGTCATAAATTATTTGGTGTTCGTTTAATAGGTCGATTAATTCCTGATTAAAGCTTTTAATAAGATGATGGCTTTCTTGGTTTTTTACATATTCAATCAGCCTGTCTTTTTCCGAAATGGAATACGAGAATGCTCCGTACCCCTCCTGCCATCCATCAAAATTCGGAAAAAGTTGTTTTTCCTTAATATATGAAGTAGTTGCTAGTTTTATGTCTTTCACCATAGAAGAAATTGAACAGCTCTGATGGAGGTGCGAAATTATATGCACATGGTCGGCCACGCCTCCAATTTGATAAAGGTGACACTGTTTGTTTTTCAAAATCCCCCAAATGTATTTATAAAGGGTTTCTCTGTTTTCTTCTACAAGGTTAGGTACTCTGTTTTTTGTACTGAAAACAATTTGATAGAGAAGTTGAGTATAGGTGCTCATTTGTTTTGTTATTTAACTCCATCGGAGTTGTTGTTTGTGTTAAATATTTACACCCCAAAATTGCATTGGGAGTTATTCAAATTAATTCCTTTCAGGATTCTCTTCTTAATTGATATAAATGTTAGACAATTGATGTTGTTCTTTTTTTAATATGTGTTAAAATAATAAACTCCTAAGGAGTTGTTGTTTGTGTTAAACATTTATCCCTCCAATTACATTGGTGGCTATTCAAATTAAATCCTTTCAGGATTTTCTATTTAATTTATATTAAAGTTAGACAATTGATATCGTAAGTATTATTCATTTGTGTTAAACCGAATATCCGAAGTTTTGAACGATAAAAATACCAAATAATTTTAAGAATGGAGGAAAAGAAAAAGTATTTTATTACTTTTACAATCCGAAAATGATTTCGGAATTAGCAAGAATCTAGTACCAGAGTTGACTCAATTATGAAATTTGTAAAATCATATTTACTATTATTTTGTTTTCTGTTCACTACTATTCTCTACGCTCAACGCGGAAAGGATGGAAGCTTGGTGGTGGCTACAGCAGGTAAGATAGTAAATGAATACACTCGATTAACTGCTGATGCTACTGCAGGTTCAACATCGCTTACGGTGGCAGCAAGCGGATTGAATGCCAATAGTCGATTTGCGGCATCACTTGCTCCGGGCGATTTGGTAATGGTGATACAGATGCAAGGCGCTACACTTAGTGGCACATCTGTTGAATGGCCTGTTGGTAGCGGTACTTTTCTTGGATGGCCTAATGACAATACTTCGGGAGCGGTAACTAACTATAACAATTGTGGTAATTACGAATTCTGCCAAGTGGCAGCAGTTCCCAATTCCACCACCATCACCATCGATTGTGGACTTCAACATGATTATACTGCTGCGGGAAGAGTGCAAGTAGTGCGGGTTCCGCGTTATACTTTTTTAATCATCAATATTCCAGGTACCGTCACGTGCACTGCATGGAGTAATGCATATATTGGAGGTGTGGTAGCCATTGAAGCTAAAAATTATGTAACCATCAATCCGAGTGCAAGCATCACTGCAAGTGCTTTGGGTTTTAGAGGAGGGGCTTTATCAGGAAACAATTCGAGTTATGGTGGTGGGCAAATGAGCGCAACAAGCATCAACGAAGGAGCACAGAAAGGTGAAGGTGTTGGTGGTTATCAAACCGATTATAACCCTATAGGTGGAGGACAAGCACGAGGTGCTGGAGCCAACGCTGGTGGTGGTGGTGATTCGCACAATTCGGCAGGTGGCGGAGGAGCCAATGCAGGTAACATACTCACTTGGGATGGCTTGGGAAATCCAGATAATACAGGTGGAGGATGGACCACTGCATGGAATTTAGAAGCGGCAGGTTTTGCTACACATACTTCTTCGGGTGGAGGTCGTGGTGGTTATTCTTTTGCAGCAACCAATCAGAATGCTACTATACTTGGACCTTGGGTAAGTGGTACCAATGCTTGGGCTGGAGACTTTAGAAGAAACAATGGAGGCTTAGGAGGTAGGCCCTTAGATTATTCATCGGGTAAATTATTTTTAGCAGGAGGAGGTGGTGCTGGTGATGAAGATAATGCCGCAGGAGGTACAGGAGGTAAAGGTGGAGGTTTGATTTATATTAATTGTTACGGTTATATTTCGGGTGCAGGCTCTATTACTTCTAACGGTGGAGTAGGGGGCAATTCAGGTGTTGATGGCGCTGGAGGAGGAGGTGGAGGAGGCACCATTGTGTTGAATGCTGTAGGAACTATTTCAGGAATAACCGTGAATGCTAACGGAGGAGTAGGAGGAAATCAAGTAGTAGGTGCTTTTGTTTCCGAATCGGAAGGCCCTGGAGGAGGAGGTGGTGGAGGATACATCGCCATATCGAATGGTGCAATTACCCGCAATGCAAATGCTGGCGCCAATGGAACCACTAACTCAGGTTCGTTAACTGAGTTTACTCCGAATGGAGCAACCAAAGGAGATGTAGGAAACCCACTGCAATCAATCACTCCCAATGATACCATCATTACAACACCAGCATCCATTTGTGCAGGGAATACGGCCACGCTTACTGCTTCTATTTCGGGTAGTTTGCCTGCAACCATCAATTGGTACGATGTTCCAGCAGGAGGTGTTTCATTAGGAACTGGTACAACGTTCACAACACCTGTGTTAGCTGCTACTACAACTTTTTATGTAGGTTTATGTCCCGGAACATTTCGTGTACCGGTTGTGGTTACTGTGGCAGCATCGTTGCCAATCACTGTGAATTCGGCAACCATATGTGCAGGTCAAACGGCTTCGTTAACAGCTACTGGTGCTACAACGTATACGTGGAGTGCAGGCACTACCCCTGCAGGACCAAACACGGTGGATGTTTCGCCAGCTAGCACAACAACTTATACCGTAACCGGAACAACAGGCTCTTGTTCAGGAACTGGCACTGCCACCGTTACAGTAACTACACCGCCTGCTATCACCGTGAACTCGCCAACTATTTGTTCTGGACAAACGGCTACTTTAACTGCCAACAATGGAACTTCTTATACATGGAGTGCAGGTGCAGCACCTTTAGCAACCAATACCGCCACGGCCACTCCTGCCATTACTACAAGTTATACAGTCACAGGATCGGTAGGTACTTGTTCGAATACTGCTATAGCTACGGTTACTGTATCAACATTGCCAACCATCACTGTCAATTCGTCAACAGTTTGTGCAGGGCAAATTGCTACTTTAACTGCCAACAATGGAACATCTTATACTTGGAGTGCAGGAGCTACACCTTTGGGAACGAACACTGCCACTGCTTCTCCATCCATTACCACTTCGTATACAGTAACAGGTAACGATGGAACCTGCTCCAATACAGCTGTTGCAACGGTTACCATTACTCCATTGCCAAACATTACTGTGAATTCGCCTTCCATTTGTCTAGGACAAATGGCTACAATGACCGCAAACAATGCTACTTCGTATACTTGGAGTACAGGTGCAACCCCAACAACAACAAGTTCGGCTGAAGCCAGTCCTTTGATAACAACATCTTACACCGTAACAGGTACTGTTGGTTCGTGTTCGAACACTGCAGTATCAACCATCAACCTACTGCCATCTCCTACTATACTTGTCAACTCTCCAACCATTTGTGTTGGACAAACTGCTTCTTTATCTGCAAGTGGAGGTCTTTCTTATTCATGGAGTGCTGGTGCATTGCCAACAGGCACAAATACTGCAGATGCAAGTCCAACTGTAACTTCTTCGTATACCGTTACGGGAAGTGATGGTACTTGTTCGAATACAGCTGTTGCCACGGTTACAGTTGCTGCTGCATTATCGATTACAGTCAATTCACCAACCATTTGTTCAGGACAAACAGCAATTCTTTCGGCAAGCGGAGGCAATACGTATACATGGAGTGCAGGTGCCAACCCAACAGGATTAAATACCGCAGATGTTTCTCCAAGCACTAGTACTACTTATACAGTCACCGGTGCATCAGGAACATGCTCTTCTACAGCCATTGCTAGTGTTACCGTAAATACGACACCAACCGTTACGGTCAATTCTCCTTCTTTATGTCTAGGTCAAACAACAGTGCTCACAGCAACTGGCGCTACAACGTATACGTGGAGTGCAGGCACTACCCCTGCAGGACCCGATAGTGTGAGTGTTTCTCCTTTTATAACAAGTACATATACAGTCACAGGAACAACGGGAACTTGCTCTGCAACGGCCGTTGCAACAGTTACGGTAGATACCGTTCCAAATGTATTGGTGAATTCTCCTACCATCTGTTCAGGTCTGGTAGCAACGTTATCAGCATCAGGAGCCACTACGTATACATGGAGTGCAGGTGCTAATCCAACGGGAGTAAACACTGCTGATGCGAGTCCAACGGTGACAACTACCTATACTGTAACCGGACATAATAGTAACTGCAGTAATACCGCGTTGGCTAACGTTACCGTAATTTCTGTTCCTTCCGTAAGCGTAAATTCTGATACCATTTGTTCGGGCCAAACAGCCAATTTGGTGGCAATAGGTGCAAGTACATTTACATGGAGTGCAGGAGTAACACCTACAAGCCCAACCACAGGAGATGCATCACCACTTACAACCACATCCTATACTGTTACCGAAACAAATAGCGGCTGCTCTGGTTCAGCCATTGCCACCATCACGGTGAATACAACTCCAACCGTTCTGGTGAACAATGCAACGATATGTAATGGTCAAACTGCTGTTTTAAATGCATCAGGTGCGAGTTCTTATACATGGTCTTCGGGTGCAACCTCCTCAGGAGCAAACTCAGCAAGCGCCAACCCCATAATTAATGATACTTACACCGTCACCGGAACTACCAACGGATGTTCAGCTACTGCAGTTTCAACGGTTACTGTAAATGCGAATCCAGTTGTTGTTATTAGCCCACAAACCATTTGTTCAGGACAACTTGCAACCCTTACCGCAACAGGGGCTACAAGTTATACATGGAGTGCAGGAGCCACAGCTACAGGTGTTGGAACAGCCACCGCTTCTCCATCTTCAACCTCTACATTTACTGTTATTGGAACAAGCAATGGTTGCCACGACACGGCAATGGCTACTATAACCGTGGATACCACTCCAACGGTCTCGGTTAATTCTACCACCATCTGCATTGGGCAGTCTGCCACGCTTACCGCACTTGGAGCTAATTCTTTTACATGGACAGCAGGAACAACTCCTCTTGGTCCGAATTCGGTTACAGTTACTCCGGTAGTTACATCAAGCTATACCGTTACTGGAACGACCAATGGTTGCTCCAACACAGCCGTTGCAACGGTTGCCGTAAATGGTTGCAATCCGCCACACGCTAATTTTGTTGGTGATCATTTGCAATTCTGCAACAATGGTTGTGTCAATTTTACCGACCTGAGTACGAACGGTCCTACTACATGGAATTGGATTTTCCCTGGAGGAACACCTGGTTCATCTACTGCTCAAAACCCTTCTAACATTTGTTATTCAAGCGTAGGCCCATTCACAGTTATTCTTATTGTGTCAAACCTACAAGGCGCTGATACCTTGGTGATGCCTGCTTACGTCAACATTGTTGCGCCTATTCCAGTTACCATCACCGGCAACTTATCCATCAATGCATGCGAAACAACAGAGTTAACAGCTCAACCATCAGGAAGCAATTACTATTGGGGACCGACCATCAGCATGCATTGCAATACTTGTCAAACGGTGACGGTGAATCCAAGTGCCACTCAACAATATTATGTGAGGTATACCGATGTGAATGGGTGCACTGCAAGTGATACAACCGTTGTGAACGTTACCAATATTTATAGTTATTACATGCCAACAGGTTTCTCACCAAACGGAGATGGCAACAATGATGTATTGCATGTGCATGGCAGAGGTATCGATTTTATTAATCTCAAAATATTTGATCGCATTGGCGAAAAAGTTTTTGAATCTACCGATATCAATGATGGTTGGGATGGTACATTGCATGGCCTCACCATGAACGACAATGTGTTTGAATACGTACTCGAAGTTAATTTTTGCAATGGAGAAATTGCCCGAGAACATGGAACACTCACTTTGGTGAGGTAAGCTCGCTTAATTCTCCTCAATAAAATCTGATATTTTTTCTAGCTTTTTCTCATCAAATTTGCCCGAGGTGGCATACATTATTTTTCCATTCTTATCGAGCACAAAAAAATAAGGAGTGTCTTTTTTTTCGAAATCCAATTCCTCTTTATAAGTCTTATCTCCCGAGTAAAACAAGAGGTAAGGATACAGTTCCTTTTCGGTAAGCGATTTTATTTTTTCTTTCGATTGTTTACTTGTCAACTGGTTTAAGCCAGTAAACATGGGAACAAAATACAAATTGATATTATAATCGTATTGCACATCAAAAACATCAGCATCTTTTTTATCCTTTTTTACCACAAATTTGTTGTACATCGGATTGAGCCAAGTTTTTAATTCCGTTTCAGCTCCCTTGCTGAAAGCCATACCAAGTAAAGTATACTTCCCTTTGGTATCAGCCGGAAGATTCACACCTTTTCCATTATAATCTTCGCATACCATTACAGGAAACGGTTTTCCAACCACTCCACCCTTCGGTTGAAACGACAAGAAAATCAGAGGAAACAACACCATTGCAATTCTCAACATTACTAGATTAAATGAATTAAATGAATTTATTGTTTTAAGATGTCGGGCAATTTTTCTTTTGTCAATTCGCTACCTGCAAGCTTCAACAAAAACACCACCTTACCATTATCAAAATCGTGTTTCATTTCATTTTTCAACACCAACATCAATTCATCATATTCTCCAAACAGCTGAGTACTCAGCCCATTTACTTCCACACGTATGTTCTTATTTTGTTTTATTCGTTGAATAAAATCAATTACTTTCGGTGCATAATCATCTGTGAGCGCATACATGCTCACTTCTACAGTAGCTATCATTTCTTATTTAGTTCTTCAAACACCTTGTCAGCCTTAAACTTTCGTGCAGGTTTTCCTTTACGTATTATTTTTATATGCACAATGGTATCGCCCTGAACGGTAGCATTCACAATGTCTTGTCCCGAAACCACATGTCCAAAAATAGTATGGCGATTGTCGAGCCAAGGCGTGGCAACATGCGTAATAAAAAACTGACTCCCATTAGTCTTAGGTCCTGAATTAGCCATCGCCAATATTCCTGGTCCCGAAAACTTCAAGTCAGGCAAAAACTCATCCTTAAATGCATAACCCGGACCACCCGTTCCATTCCCATTCGGGTCGCCACCTTGTATCATAAAATTAGCAATCACCCGATGAAATTTCAATCCATCATAAAATGCAACCCCATCCGCTTTCGATTTGTTTTTTATTTTCCCTTCGGCCAATCCCACAAAGTTTGCCACCGTTAGTGGAACTTTTTCAAATTCCAATTGAAGCAAAATCTTGCCTTTGTTCGTTTCTATTTCCGCGTACAATCCTTTTTCAAGTTTCGGGCCCTTATCTTTTGCCGTCACACCATTTGCACCTATCAATATTATAGACAGTAAAACAATTATTTTTTTCATTTCTTTCGTTTTTTGAGAGGCAAAGGTAGTTATTTGTTCCTACAGAAAAGCGAATGGTAAATCTTAAACTCTAAATCCTATCCCGAAGCTTCGGGACTAAATCCTAAATCCCGAGGCTTCGTGACAGGTAAAAGGAAGAAAGGCAGAAAAAGATATAAGGGCAAATGGAACTAGAAATGAACAAAAGTGAGCCTAGGTTGACTGCAATCTTACCGCAGTCTCACCGCAATTATCCCGCAATTATCTCTTAGGGGTTTTTTTCACCGCGAAGGCAGAAAGAAGCAAATGACAATTCGCCAATTGTGCAATAGGCAATTATACAAACGTAACTAATAAAACTGCTGCAACTAGGTTAGGGATTTCTCACTGCCAAGGCAGAAAGGCGCGAAGAGAAAATCCACAATTTTTGGGTTTATTTTCATTCTTCGTTAAAAAAGAGCAAAAACCAAATTTTGATGCTCTTGTTTTAAATGATTGATAATGAACAATAATTGCTCGAAATCTGTTTTGGTTTTCTCCCAAAACCGCCATTATGCATAAAAATGTGAAAATAATACATAAAGTTCCGAACTTTATGCATAGTGGAGCGAATATTATATATAAAGTTTAGAATATTATGCATAAAATTCACTCCACGATACTTAATATTCTGAATATTATATATAAATTTCCAAATATTATGCATTATTTTCACTCCATTATATATAAAGTTCACAACTTTATGCATAAAGCTGGCGACTTTATGTATAATTATAGAAAATTCAGTTTTGATTATAAAAGTCGGTCTTCGGAATAGTTTTTCAAAACTAAATAATTTAGGATTTAGTCCCGAAGCATCGGGATAGGATTTGCGGCTCTATACGGTTATTAATTCTGCGTTCTCAGTAATAAATAAGAAAGGGTTTTAGAATATGAAAGCAATTACTCAGCTTTGCTTCACTGGGAATTTTCTATTTTTCCAATCTTTCACTTTGGCATTTATTTGTTTCCTAAAAAAGAAATAAGCCCCTAACGATAGTGCAATGTAAGGGATAAGCATCAGGTAAATAATGCCCGTATTCAGGTTAGTACCTATGGAGGCATTTCCGTTTTTCAAATCGCTTTCCACCGAAGTGCGACACATGGCACACTGTGCAAATGATGCAGCGCTATACGCTACTTGCAAAAGCAGAAGAAAAAGAAAAGCGAAGGTGCGTTTACTTAACATGGTGATGCAAAAATACAATTAAAATGGATAGTAAGGCGAAATCATAAGATAGACCACAACACCAGTGATGGTGACATAAAGCCAAATAGGGAAACTCCAACGCGTAAGCAGTTTGTGCTTTTTCACATAGTCGCCCGGATTAGGTTCTTGTGTTTTGAGTCCGTAATAAAACGAAAGCAAAACCAATGGCAAAACCAATGCCGCCAGCACGATGTGAGAGATAAGAATAAAAAGATAAAGTGTACGCAGCGGATTGTTAATCGGGTAACTAGTTTCTTGAGCAAGCCAATGATACGTGATATACGACACTAAAAACACAGCCGACAGCGCGAAGGTAATGATGTTTAGTTTTTTGTGAATGGCAATCATTTGTTGCTTTATCATATAAAGCGAAAGCAAAAGAAGCAAGCTACAGGTACCATTGAGCAGGGCATTCAACTTAGGCAAACGATACACAAAATCAGGGATGGCATCGGGCACTGGTAGTATTTTTTTGTTGAGAATGATGACGGCAATGAATACAAAAATGGATACACCCATTATAATACGGAAGACTGATTTATCGCTCATTTATTTTTTCTTTTCGTTTTCTATTATATAATATTCTGCCAGCAACACTTTAAGGTCATCGAGCAGGTTGTTTACTTCTTTGATGTTCGATGCATCATAAAATCCACGAATGCGTTTTTGTTTATCAATCAACACCAGTCGTTCGAGGTGCAACGAATCGGTTGAAGATGGAACTTTGGAAGCATGCATCAAATAACCATTGGTGGCAAGTGCGCTTAGTTGGTTGGCATCGCCCGTTACAAAACTCCACATCTTAGTATCGGCATGCACTAGTTTCGAAAAGCTTTTGAGCGCAGGCACCGAATCGGTTTGTGGACGAATCGTATGCGAAAGTATTTTCACATTCTGGCAGGTGTACATAAATTTTTCTTGTACACGCAATAGCTCCGTAGTTACTTTCTGACAAACCACCGAATTGCAATCGGAATAGAAATACGAGGCCACATATATTTTTCCATCCATGCTAGAGCTCGTCACCGAATCACCGTCTTGATTGATAAAACTAAAAGCAGGTATGGTGTGATAGATGGTGTCTTTACCATTATCGGCAAGTTTTTTTTCGCCATAATACTGCAGGTGAATAAAGTTGGTTCGTCCAGTGGTGAGGATCACATACAACACCGATGGAAAGGTGAGCAGGAAGAGTAGAATGGTTATTTTTTTGAACACTATTTTAAAAAGTTGGGGAGCAAAAGTACAAACAATAATAGTATGAGCACGATTTTGGTTTTGAAAATATGAAACCGAGTATTTAGAGGAACTAAAATAGAAGGAGAATAAAAAGCGAGAGGTATTATATTAATTGCTAAATTTGAAACTTAAAAATTAAGCAATCTATAGTAAAGCAGAATGAAGAAAAATTTTATTGCGTTAGCAATTGTAGGTTTAAGTGCATTTTCGGTGTTATTGCACTCGTGTAAAAAAGATACTCCTGACACCGAAACACAATCATCGGTTGACAATTCGGTATGCGAAGGAGAATTTACTAGTCGTATACAGATTATTAATTTTCTAGCTCAGAACTCGTACAAAATAAAAAGCGTACAAACCGATGGACCAACCATCACCACTGATACCATCAACCGAATATTAACTATCGATTACGGTCAAGCAGGAATGACCGACACCATGGATGGCGATACAAGAATGCGAAAAGGAATCATAAAGGTTACGTTCGATAGCTTATGGCACAAGTCGAAAGCAATAGCGTCAGTACAATTATTAGGATATGAAGTTTCGAACAACGGAGGTGCTTCATACATTGGCTATTCTGCCGACAATTTCACCATCAAACGCATCGATTCGCTCTCCTATACATTTACCATTGTTGGAGGTCATGTTTCGGCAAGTGGATACAACTTACAATGGGCAACTACTCGCACCATCACCCAAGTGGGAGGGCATGCAACGGTAACGAATGTAAATGATGATGCTTATTCGGCAAGTGGTCGCTCCACAGGGGTGGATAGAAACGGAAAATCGTATAGCGTATCGACCACATCGCCAATTGTAAAACAGGCAGGTTGCGCTTGGATTCAATCGGGCAGTATGGATCTTACTCCTGAAGGTTTGAGCGCACGAACAGTGGATTATGGAACGGGCGCATGCGATAACAAAGTGGGTTTGGTTATAAACGGAAACACTTTTACCTTTTCGATGAATTAAAAAAAAGCAAAAAAAATAATTTTTACTGCTTTATTAGTAAAACTTATTTATATATTTGCTGAATAAAATTCTAGTAAATAGATTTAGAAAGAATTAATCGACCTTTTATGATGTTAAACATTTATGATTTCTACGATAAAATGGAGCGTAATAATATTATGCTTTCTTTTAAAGGTGATATTACTTCTGAGTTACTTACATCGGTGCTTCAAATAATGGAATCTAAGCTGGACAACCTTCAGGAAGAACCAAAAATAAAAAAGAAAGTTTACAACGTACTCGTTGAATGTTTGCAAAACTTATATCATCATTTGGACGAAGTAGCAGCCGATCAGAATGACAAAGTTCGCTCAGCTATTTTTATGATTGGCAAGATTGACAATCAATACAACATCATCACTGGAAATTATATCAAGAATACAAACATAGAAGGATTAAAAAAACGATTGGATGATATCAATTTACTTACAAAAGAAGAATTGAAAGAATATTATAAACTGGTTTTGAGTAATGGAGAGATGTCTTCAAAAGGAGGCGGAGGATTAGGAATGATTGACATTGCTCGTAAAACTGGACAAAAACTCAACTTCAACTTTTCACCTGTTGATGAAAAATATTCTTTTTTTAGTTTAAACATTAAAATATCACAATAAAATAAACAATAATTATGGAAAAAATATCAATAGAAGGAACTCCCAAAACACCGACAATTACTTTTGACACTGGTAAAGGGTTTTTAGAAATAAAAGGACGCTCAATACCAGAAAACTCAATAGAATTTTATAAACCATTGGTTGATTGGCTAGAAAAATATTCGGCTAAACCACAATCGGTGACAAGTGTAAATATTCAGTTGGAATATTTCAATACAAGTTCTTCGAAATGTATTTTAGATGTTTTCAAGAAATTGGAAGCTATCAATAAAGGAGGAAGTCAGGTTACCATCAACTGGTACTACGAAGAGGATGATGAAGACATGCTAGAAGCAGGTGAAGATTATCAAGCGATAATCAATGTACCTTTCAAAATGGTTCAAGTGGCTGAGTAATTATTTATAACAAGTATAGAAAAAAGGGAGAAAACGAAATTTGTTTTCTCCCTTTTTTTGTTTGTTATTTTGCGAAGAATTGGTTGTAAATGAGAACTACCCCAAAGATCACCAGAATGGAGCCGGTGATATAATTGATAAGTGTCATCAATTGATCAGTAAAATATCCTTTGATACGTTCGGCTAATGAAACTTTAGCCAGCTCTATCGTAAGTACAACACCCAAGACAATTGAGAAAAAGATAATCATATTGACGAATGAATAATCTAATGATTTGCTAACAGCAGTTACATTGCCTATCCATAAAAACCATACAGTAGGATTAAAAAGGTTAAGTACAAAACCTTTGAGAAGTAGTACTGAAGGATGAGGTGCTTGGTACTCAATGTCAATTGATGCATCCGTTTTTGAAACGTGTTTTTTGAAATAAAAAGCACCGAATACGATAAGAATAATTCCACCGATAATGGCTGCAAAGGTTTTCGCTTTTTCATCTTGCAAAAAACTGATGGCACCAAAATGAACCATGAGGCAAATGAGTACACAAAGAAAAAAGTCGCTTGATATGATACCAATTGCAAGCAAAGAACCTGGTTTATAACCATGCTTAATGCCCATATTAATCAAAGAAAAGAAAGCTGGACCAAACGAAAAGGTCAAAAGCAATACAATTATTAATCCTTGATATATGAGGCTAAGCATCTTATTTGGTTATATTTTTTTCATTTAAAAAAGCTTGCCAATCGAGAAGTGGTTTGTTTTTCATTACGCGAGGAAACTTAAAGGCTGCGCCAACTTTTCCAATCTTATGCATATAATCATAAAAAACAGTGGCTGGCATCACCTCTACAATTACTTCTTTCAGAGCTGCCGTTCGCTCCACTCGATAGTCATCGTTAAGGCCTTTCAATATTTCATCTAACCGCTTTTTTAAGACAGCAACATCAACTGCATCTTCGGTACCGATGTACCAATGATGCGCAAATAAAGTTTCGTAGTTGACACCAGCAACAGTAAATTCTTTGATGTTAATGTTTAGCTCTAGTGCCACCAATTCGATGGCTCTATTCATATTATCTTGCGATAGATGTTCGCCACATAAACTCAAGAAATGTTTTGTTCTACCTGTAATGATTATCTCGTAGCGCTCGATGGAGGTGAACTTTATTACATCTCCAATTAAATAACGCCAAGCACCAGAACAGGATGAGAGCAATAAAGCATACTCTACCCCTTCTTTTACTTGTCCAATGTGAAATGCCTCTGGCTTTTCGATGATGGTTCCATCTGAATCGAAATTCTTTTCATTGAAAGGAACAAATTCGAAAAATATTCCGTTGTCGAGCACCATGCGACAAGAATCTGTTCCTTGTCTATCTTGATAAGCAATGAAACCTTCGGAAGCCAAATAAGTGTCGAAGAACATGAGTGGTTTACCTGTTAGTTTCTCGAAACCTTTTTTGTAAGGAGCAATAGATACTCCACCATGCACATATAGCGCAAGATTCGGCCAAATATCATGTATGTTTTTTACTTTATATTCTTCGATAATTTTTTCAAACAATATCTGTACCCAAGCGGGCACGCCCACAATGATACCGATGTCCCAGTTGCGAGCACTCTTTACAATTTCCTGAAGCTTGGTGTCCCAATCTCTTTCTTTCGAAATTCTTTTTCCTGGTTTATAAAAGTGCTGAAAATAAAATGGAATGTTCTTTACTTGAATGCCACTTAAATCACCTTCGAAATAAGTACCATTATAATTAAGGTGGCTACTCCCACCTAGCATGAGTATACCTCTTTGAAAATGTTCGTTCGGTAAATCGAACTGACCTTGACGAATGAGTTGACGAATATTGGATTTCTTGATGGCTCGCAACATATCAATGGTAACTGGTATGTGTTTACTGGAAGCCTCCGAGGTGCCTGAGCTAAGTGCAAAATATTTTACCTTGCCGGGCCAACATACATAAGTTTCGCCTTGAAGTGAGCGATACCACCATTTCTTAAACATGGCATTGTAATCGTGGGTGCTTACGGTCTGTTGAAAAGCAGAGATGACATCCTTTTCATTGACTAATTTCGAGAAGTTATAATGTTCGCCAAAGGCAGTGAATTCCGATTTTGAAAGCAGCTTGCGCAATACTTTTATTTGTTGCTTGTACCCATTTACCTTTTTAATTTTAGGTATCCTTTCCCGCAGTTCAAATGTCCGTTTTAAAATAGTGCCTAATATTGCCATTCTTGTTTATTTTTTTCAATTTTAAATTTTCACTAAAATAAGAAATTTTACTTTAGAAAGATTTCTTTGTACTAAATAAATAAAACTAAAAACGACACCATTAAGTATGTGTCGTCTTAAATTTTCGAATGATGCCTTCACACATCATTAAATAAATTTCTCGCCCTTTGCCACCTTTACATCGTTTACAAAGGTTCTAATATGTTGCTCGTCTTGTTTTTTACAAATTAGCAAGATGCCATCCGACTCGACCACTATGTAATCGTCCAAACCTTGCATGATGACTAATTTGTCTTTATGGACATTTACAATACAATTCTTAGTGTCGTAAAGCATTACGTTTTTCCCTACTACAGCATTGTTGTCTTTGTCTTGATTAATGTGTTCGTATAGAGAGCCCCATGTGCCTAAGTCAGTCCAGCCGATTACCGATGCACGAACATAAACATTATCTGCTTTTTCCATGATTGCATAATCAATAGAAATGTTTTTGCAGTTGCTATACACTCTTGAAATGAATTCTAATTCCTTTGGAGTATTGTACACTTCGTTTCCTTCTTTGAAAATAACATCCAACTCGGGACAATACTTTTCGAAAGCGCTGATTACACTTTTTACACTCCAAATAAATATGCCAGAGTTCCAAAGGAAATCGCCACTCTTGAGAAAGAATTTAGCCATTTCCAAATCAGGTTTCTCGGTAAAGGTTTTCACCTTTTTTATTCGTTTATCTTTCTCTTTAATATCCGAATCGATGTATTGAATGTAGCCATAACCTGTGTCGGGACGGCTAGGACGAATGCCCAAGGTGAGTAAACAATCTTCTTTGGACGCTTTCTTGAAACAAGATTTGATCGCCTTTACAAAGGTATCTTCTTTGGATATCAAGTGGTCGGAAGGCGCAACTACTGTCACGGCTTCGGGGTTGAGCTGAGCTATTTTATAACAAGCATAAGCCACACAAGGAGCTGTGTTTTTACGAGCTGGTTCGCTCAAGATATTATTTAGGTCGATGCCTGTTAATTGCTCTTTTACCAAATCAACATACAAATCGTTGGTAACAATGTAGATGTTTTCTTTAGGACATAACCTCAAGAACCTATTGTAGGTTTGCTGAAGTAAGGTTTGCCCGGTACCTAAAACATCCAAAAACTGTTTTGGATGTGCTGTTCTGCTCATTGGCCAAAAACGGCTTCCTATGCCGCCAGCCATAATCACACAATAATTATTTTTCAAACTTTAATTTTTTCAATTGGTTAAACTTACTTTTTTCTCTTTTACTTGAAAAGAAACTTAGGCTGTCAGTTTCGACAGTGCTGCTCTTAGGTTACTAATTACGGCTTCCACATCTTCCATCTTGCAAGTACCTACTGATAATCGATACCAGCTCGAATCTTCGGAAGCGCCAAAAGCGTAAAAAGGAACAAAAGCCACATGGCCTTCGTCTAAGAGGTATTTGGTAACATCTTTGGTAGTTTTCAAAACTCTACCATCGGCTGTTTTTTGTCCGTGCAACGAAAACTGTACGGTAAGATAAATGGCTGCTTCGGGAGCAATGGCATCCACCTTAAATCCTTCGGATTTTAAACTCTGGAATCCATTGTAAAAGCCTACCAATCGGTCGTTGATTTTTTTCTTGATGTCAACAAGGTAATTGTCGTAATTGGTTAAATTGCTAAGATAGGTGGCTGTGGCCAATTGTTCGGCTCGTGGTGCCCAAGCTCCTATATGGGTCAAAAGCATTTTCATTTTATCAATTATTTTCTTTGGCCCAACGCACCACCCTACTCTAACACCTGTAGCGGCCAACGATTTCGATATACCATCCACCAGTACAGTATAGTTTTTCATTTCGGGACGAAGCTGAACGGGATTGTAATGTTGGGTATTGCCTAAGGTAAGTGCCCAATAAATCTGATCGTACATTAGATATACAGGTTTTACATTCATGGCATTTCGCTTTTCGTTTTCGGCAAGAATCAAATCACAAATTTCTTCTAAATCTTGTTTCTTGAAAGTGGTACCTGTAGGGTTCAAAGGCGAACAAAGTGCAATGAGGTTAGCCACACCAATATGAGGCTTAAGGTCGGCAGCAGTTGGCATAAACTTGTTCTCGGCCTTGGTTTCTATTACAATTTCCTTTGCATGGTTCAGATACGTGTAGTGATTATTGTTCCACGATGGAACAGGGAACACAACAGTATCGCCTTCGTCAACCAAAATACGATAGATGGAATAGATAAATGGACGAGCTCCTCCGGCTATCACTATTTCATCGGTTTTATAATCCAAATTACCTCGCAAACGCAATAGGTTAGAAACCGATTCTCTCAATTCCATCATCCCATCGGCTGCAGGATAATTGGTTTGATTGTCCTCATAAGCATTCACAATGTCTTGTTTCAACTCGGCAGGAATGGGGAATACCTTTGGGTTAAAATCGCCAATGGTAAGGTTGAACACCTTTTCGCCTTTTTTTATTTTTTCGTTCACTTCGGCAGCAAGTTTTATTATTTCGGAACCAATAATATTCTCGGCCAGCTGCGATACTTTTAATTCTGTTTTATTTTGCAATGTACCTGCACTCATTTCAATAGTATTTTATAATTCTATTTGTTTTTTTCGATTGGAAACAAAAGTAATAAAAACCTTATAGGTGGTTTCATTTAAATTATTATTTATTCATGAAATTTGTCAGCAAAAAATATAATTTCGGTATCTGAACAAACTATTCTACATTTGTGATTCTATATTTTATGGAAGCATGATATTACGAACCGACAATTTAATAAAGAAATACAAGAATAGAACAGTGGCAAAAAATGTGACTGTGGAGGTGCATCAAGGCGAGATTGTAGGGCTTTTGGGGCCTAATGGTGCTGGCAAAACCACTTCGTTTTACATGATTGTGGGCATGATAAAACCCAACTCGGGTACCATTTATTTGGACGATAACGATATTACTGCCGAACCAATGTATAGACGTGCTCAACTGGGCATTGGCTATTTAGCGCAAGAAGCATCGGTGTTCAGAAAACTAAGTGTGGAAGACAATATAAAAGCCATACTGGAAATGACCAAGCTGAGCAAGGATGAACAAGCTCATAATTTGGAAGAGCTTTTGGGCGAGTTTCACTTAACTCATATACGCACCAACTTGGGCGACCGACTATCGGGAGGTGAACGGAGAAGAACCGAAATAGCACGCTGCTTGGCAGCTAATCCTAAATTTATATTGCTTGACGAACCCTTTGCGGGGGTCGACCCTATTGCGGTGGAAGACATCCAATCGATAGTGGCCAAACTAAAACAAAAAAACATTGGCATACTTATTACCGACCACAATGTGCAAGAAACCTTGCAAATAACCGACCGTGCTTATTTGCTTTTCGAAGGAAGCATTATGAAAGCTGGTACGGCCGAAGAACTAGCCAATGACGAACAGGTAAGAAGGGTGTATTTGGGGCAGAATTTTATTTTGCGCGACAAGAAAAAAGCCGAAACCATTTAGGGATTTAGGATTTGGAGATTTAGGATTTCACCACTCCCGAAGGGTCGGGACAGGTAAGACACGAAGGCACTAAGTTTCACTAAGGGCATATTCGTAAAGAAAGTTATTCCTTCACAAACTTCTTTCTTGCTATTCCTTTCTCGGTTTCTATTTCAACAAAATATACTCCTGGCGGAGCAGTTATGTTTATAGTACCATTATTTAAACCCAATAACTCTTTTGAGTAGATGTTTTCACCCAATAGGTTTATTACAGAAACTCTTTTTATTTTATACTTACCACTTTCAATTTGAAACATCCCATCATTAGGATTCGGATATAGTGTTATATAATATGGATTATCCAACTCTGCTACCCCCTCCCCACTTGGGCAATAATGTACATCTAAATCATCTATGTAATAATATGTCATATCTCCTAGATTAGGTCTAACTGATAAAGTATCTGTGTGGACACTATCTTTAAAATTACCAATTATTAAATATCGTTCCCCGCCAATAGCATTAAAAGTACCCGAGAATAGAACCCAATTTAAGGTATCGGTTTCGTAATTCGGATCAACTATTTGAGGTGTAAAATGCAAATTTGCATTGGTTGTTGGTTGTGAAATGAGTATATTACTGAAATACATACCTATATTCTTTATTGCATATTTTTGAGAGTTTGCTAAATTTAAATAAAAACTTGCGCAATATCTTTTATTAGCAATTAAATTGGTGTCTAATTTGATTTGCAAATATTCACTATAATAAAAAGAACTTACATAACCATAGAAACTTGCGCCTACATAACCATTGCCAGTATGTGCAAATTGATAGCCAAAAAGATTAGTAGGCACTGCTCCATTGATAGAAGTACCGCAAACATTATACAAATCTGGAGTGCCATTAGTAGGCGAATTCCAAGGTACAGCTGAAACAATTGAATTCCAATTACAATTGGTATCAATTTCAAAACTAGGATTGGGAACAAGATTAGTTTGAGCCTTTGAAAAAGAAAAAAGATAAAAGATAAAAAACACTAAACAAAAAATAGTTTTCATTTAAGAAGAATAAAAAATAAAACCCTTCTGCAAATTTAAGCAAAAGGGTTTTATTTTTGTTGTTTATTTTAAAATTATAAGCTTGTCTGCTTTCACTTTATTTCCGTTAACTAAAATGTTATAATAATATGCACCTGCGTTTAAGCTAGTAGCGTCAATATTGACTTTATTATTAGCAGAATTTAAAGTTTTCTGATTAACTAATCTTCCAGAAACATCGTAGATAGATAGTACGCCAGAGTCATTTGTTTGTATTTGATATTCCAAAACCATATTTCCATCATTAGGATTAGGATATAGATTAAACATACCGCTTGAAGAAATAGGATGTTTTGGTTTCAAACTCTTAGGTGCAACAGTTAAATCGTCAACAACATCTATCCAAAGCAAGGTACGTGCTTGGTACACAGCCTCACCACCATATATCGGGTTTTTCCGCCCTTGTTGGTCTTCCTTTAAAGTAAGCAGAAACGATGCCTTTGCTGGTGTTTTTTCACCCGCAAACGAACGACTCATTAAATACCCCACTTTTTTCATCCTCCAAATATACATCTAAACTTAGTTTTATAATCGAAAAACGAGAGATTTAGGTGAAAAAGTGACGCATGGTATTCTGGAAACAGAATGTGTCGGGTAACATGTTACGCGCATGGTTTTGTTTTCAGAATGTGTCGGGTAACAAGTTACGCACATGGTTTTGTTTTCAGAATGTGTCGGGTAACATGTTACGCACATGGTTTTGTTTTCAGAATGTGTCGGGTAACATGTTACGCACATGGTTTTGTTTTCGGAATGTGTCGG
>JBAXQU010000054.1:0-22623 GCA_037131555.1 Bacteroidota bacterium | reverse complement strand
ATTCGTCAGGCACGATTTTGTAAAGAAATCTCTGGTTGATTGGATATTTCGGGCCGCTGGCGCAGGCGTGTTTCGCATGTGCCAATAATTAGGTGGTGTCCTCACCATCACATCTAGTACTTAAAAAGCAAACCAAAAGAGAAGAAGTTACTAACTGCACCTGATTGTAGTGGAAATCCTTTTTCTTTGACCTTTTCGGGCAAAGAAAAAGATTGAAACGGAAAGCAGGACGAAAGAAACCGAAGAGGAAGAAACTGCCTGCCCTAATTATTTAACTTATTGATAAAAAAACCAACAATTGCAAGGTTCTATATCTTGAAACCTAAGCCTGTGTTGTTTCTATTCGTTTTCAGTTCGAATTCAAGTACGTCTTCCAGCATGAGTAGTTGCAACTGCTCCAAGGTTCGCTGCTGCGAAGGGATGGCAGCCAAGCGTAGGTTCTGGTTTTTGATGGCCTCGGCTATTACTTGTCGCACGGTGCGTGCGTTTCCGAAGTATTTATCACGGTTTTCGTAAATCACCTCGAAATGTTTGGCAAGGTGTTGTTCGGCATCGGGGTTGGCGGTAATGTTTTCGGCAGCCAACAGCGATTTGGCAATAGCAAGCATCTCTTCGGGTTGATAATCGAGAAACTGAAACGTTCTATCGAATCGCGATTTAAAGCCAGGATTCGAATTGATGAACTCCATCATGTTTTCGGGATATCCAGCCACAATAACACCAAACTTACCTCTCAAATCCTCCATTCGTTTGAGGATGATTTGTATGGCTTCCATTCCGAAATCGTTGCTAATGCCACGATTGGCAAGCGAATAGGCTTCGTCAATAAATAAAATTCCACCTTGGGCTTTTTCTATTTCGGCACCTGTTTTAATGGCTGTTTGTCCAACATAGCCTGCCACAAGGGCTTCGCGGTCTACTTCCACCACATGGCCTTTGGCAAGCAATCCTAACCCCTTATATATTTTTGCAACAATACGTGCAATTGTTGTTTTACCTGTACCCGGATTGCCCGTGAATACGCTATGTAGAGAAAACTTGTTGAGCACATCTTTGCCTGTTTCTTTGTAAAACTGAACAAGGATAACCAGTTCGTTTATTTCTTTTTTGATATTGCCCATTCCTGTTAGGGCATTCAGTTCGGCAAGGCCTTCGGCCAATAGCTCTGCGTTCGAAAGTTCAGGTTTGGCTTCTGGCAAAGGAGTTACGGGAGTATGAGCATGTTCGGCAATGGTAAGGAATTGAGTAGAGCCTTCTTCAATGGTTTCGCCCATTTCGAAAGGAACAAGAGCTACAAGGGTATCCATAAATACTATTTCCACCGAATATTTATCATCTTTCCACGAACCAGCTGCTTCGCTGCCCCAGCCCGAATCGAAGGTAAACACCAAGTCTTGTTTATCTTTATCTATAATTCCTTGGCGCATACTTTGACCTTTGGGTTGGCCTGCATCGTCATAAAAATTGAAGAAAAACTCGTAGTTCCAATCCAAGGCTGTTTTTGTTTTAATCTTTAGCTCCACCCATAAATAAGGCGTTTGCAACCTACTGAACTTACGCAAATAAGTTCTATTGGTTTGATTCCATCCTTCGAAATTGCCAGCAAAAAGTTTCACCGACTCCACTGAAAAGAAAGGATTGTTTGAGGCAGTTACTTTGCCAACATCGGTAATAAAAAAAGTTCGCCCACCAACAAACTCATCGTCAATATAGGCTTCCCAGATGTAATTACCTTTGAGCCAAAACGTGCCTTCGGTGGGAGTTCCCCAACCATCGCGCACAAACACGATGTTGTCTTCTATCTTTATAGTTTGAGTTGAAATAATATTGCACAGTTCTTTGCGAGTAGTACCGTCTAATAAAAAGGCCTTGATCGTAACTTTTGCGGTCCATTCTTTTTCGTCAAACAATTTGTTATAAAACGAAAACTCTGTACGCACATAGGTGGTTTCCATCCTATCGAAAACAGTTCTGTATTTCTTGGTAGCGTTTGCCATCCATTCGTCTGACGAATAGATTTTGATGTCTTTAAACTTATAATTCTTTGCCATTACTAACTATATGAGAAGAACTTAATTTTTGGTTTGTACCGGATTTGCATACATCTTTAGAAACAAATTGAAAAGTGTTTCTTTGTCGCCCTCCAATTTGTCTAATTTACTGTTGATGTAAGTAATGAAATCTTGTTTCTGTTGATGAGTATATTGTGCAGCATAGGTTTGATTGTTGGCAATCATATCGGCTGCTAGATAATTGATAGGCCACAATTGATAGTTGTTGTAAATTTGTTTATCAATTAAAGCAGTAAGCGCTTTTATTTTATCATTGTCGGTAGCGATGAAATCCATATCCTTTAGCTCCTCTCCTATTGGTTTGCCAATGCTCACATGTATTTTTCCTTTGGCTTGTAATATTCCAGTGAGGATGCTATTCAAATCTTCACCAGGAGCTTTTACATATTTGGTATGCAAGCCCGAAAGGTATAGTTCTTGAACTTTCAACACATCGCAAGGTTCGTATTCATAAGAAATGGTAAGTGGCACCATGTTGAGTTGAGCGAATTTCTGAGAGAATGTTCCTTCGCCACTAATGTTGAGCATCTTCAATAAGCCTGTTTGAGTTTGGTCCAAACCATCTTTCGTTCGTCCATTTCGTTGAGCAATCCAAACTGAGACTTTTTTTTCGGTAATAGTATGGCGTATATACGCAGATAGTTTTCGAGAAATATCATATAAATCACGGCCTGTACCCTCGCGAAGCACGGTGAACATTCTATTGAGTTTACCAAAATGTGTTATGAAACCGTTATCCATTAGGTTGTTGCCAAAAGTGATTTCTGAAGTAGAAAAACCATGCTCAACAAGGAGTATTTGAAGTATGGCTGAATCTAATAGTATATCGCGATGATTGGCCACAAAAAGATATGCTCCATCTTTATGTATGTTTTCGAAACCATTGCAAGTAAGTCCATCAGAAGAACGAGCTACAATGGTTCGAATGGCAGGGTGCATGAACTCAACCTGAAACCCCATTGCAGTATTAACCTTTTCTGCCTTTGCTTTCACGTCATCCATTGTCATTGAAGGCCAAAGATTATTGACCAACTTCATGAAGATAGGATCAGTAATCAGGCGTTGCAACACACTGTATGCTTCGTTGTCAGAATAGGGTTGTATGTCATTAAAATCGAATTGCTCGGTCATATCAATAATTGTATTTTGAAAGAACTAAAAGTACATTATTTTATTTAAGTAGAAGATGACTTAATAAATATTTTAATAATTAAAGGCATCGATATTTTTTATCTTTGCACCGTTTCTAATGAAAATGACTGTACTCAAGAAGATTTCGCGCTGGCTATTTTACTCAATTTTTGTATTCACTGACTTTCTGTTTCTGTTTCTAATTTGGTTCATCATCACTGTAACACTAAAAGAACCAAAACCACAAGATACAAGTGCCCTAAAGCTTGAGAGGAAAGAAATAGCAAAAGATTTTTACACCATAAATAACAATTGGATAAAAAAAAGCGACAGTGGTTTATGGGAAATATATGTGGAAGGCGATGGGTTCGAACGAGGAGTGATAGAAGGCAAACTGGATAAAGAGCTTGCAGAGAAACAAGAAATTGCTTTTGTAGGACAATTAAAAAAAATGATTCCTTCGCAAGGAATGCTGAATTATTTGAAGTTCTTCATTGCCTTTTTCAATCGACACCTTGACGAATTTGTACCACAAGAATATAAAGAAGAAATCTATGGAGAATCTTTATATGCTTCCGATAAGTTCGACTTCATAGCACCCAAATACTATCGAATGTTGAACTACCATGCCGCACACGATATTGGTCATGCCTTACAAGACAAGAACATGACCGTTGGCTGCACTGCCTTTGGTGCTTGGGCCGACAAAACTGATGACAACACACTATTGATTGGAAGAAATTTCGACTTCTTTGTAGGCGATGAATTTGCCGAAGACAAACTCATTAATTTTGTAAAACCTAAAAAAGGATATAAATTGATGATGATTTCGTGGGCAGGCATGATAGGGACAGTATCAGGAATGAATGAGAAGGGATTGACAGTGACCATTAATGCTTCAAAATCAGAAATCCCTACAAGTGCTGCTACACCAATATCAATTGTAGCTAGAGAAATATTGCAGTATGCAAAGAACATTGACGAAGCCTTTGAGATTGCGAAAAAAAGAAAAACCTTTGTTTCCGAATCCATTCTCATTGGTTCTTTGGTTGACAATAGAACGGCTACCATCGAAAAAACTCCTTCGAAAACAGAGCTATTTGACGCACCACAGCCTAATTATATCATTTGCGCCAATCACTATCAGAGTAAGGCCTTTCAAAATGACAAAGTAAATTTGGAGAATATTGAAAAGAGTTCGTCAAACTATCGATTCAATCATTTAAACCAACTAATCAATCAATACCCTAAGCTATCGGTGATGCATGCTGCATCTATCTTAAGAAATAGAACAGGAATGAATGATAAAGATATTGGAATGGGTAATGAAAAAGCGTTGAATCAATTGATAGCTCACCATTCTGTCATTTTCAAACCCGCACGATTGCAAGTATGGATTTCTACCAATCCTTTTCAATTGGGCAAATACATTTGTTACGACTTAAACAAAGTCTTTTCTGAGGCGCCTGCATTAAAAGAGAAGAAAGAAATTTATGAAAAAGAATTAACCATCCCTGAGGATGAATTTTTGCATTCGCAAGCATACAAACGTTTCAAGTCTTATAAACAAATGCGAGAGGCCTTTAAATACAAACACAAGAAAAAATTAACCTATGCACTAAGCTCCAAAACAATTGATGATTTCGTGAATTGCAACCCTGAGTATTACGAAACATACAGTCTACTGGGCGATTATTTCAATGACAATAAAAATAAAGAAGATGCAATTAAATTTTATAATTTAGCATTTACAAAAGAAATAACAACAGTGCAAGACAAAGAGGCTATTAATAAATCAATCTTAATGTTGAACAAGTGATAATTGGAGTAGGGACAGATATTGTAGATGTAGAGCGCATGAAAAAAAGCGTGGAAAACAATGCTTTTAAAGAAAAAGTATTTTCGAAACATGAAATTGCTTATTGCGAATCGAGAGTAAACAAAGAAGAAAGTTATGCTGCAAGATTTGCAGCGAAAGAAGCATTCTTTAAGGCTCTTGGCACAGGATGGAGAGGAGGAATGGGTTTTGATGAAGTGGAAGTGATAAATGATGAACTTGGAAAACCTGAACTTAACTTGATTGGTGAAGCTGCCAAAACTCGAATGGAAAGAAAAATTAAGAACATCCACCTTTCGCTTTCGCATACAAAGACCATGGCATGTGCCACGGTAATATTAGAAGGTTAGTTTATAGTCTAAGAAATCGATGCTGGTTGTATGTTAGAAATAGAAACAAAATCAATAGAAGAACAAATTAAATATCAAGAAGAGCAATTACCTGCATTGTTGAATTATATTAAAACAAATTCGAAATTCTACGCTGATTTATTTGCTAGCAACGAAATCGATATTTCAAAAATAAAAACACTGGAAGATTTAAAACAAATTCCGGTTACAACAAAAGATGATATTCAAAAAAGAAATGATGATTTTATTTGTGTTCCGAAAAATAAAATAATCGATTACATTACAACCTCTGGAACATTGGGCAGCCCAGTATTGTTTCCAATGACAGAAAGTGATTTGGAGCGTTTGGCACATAACGAATGTTGTTCTTTCAAATGTGCCGACTCAACTAGTGATGATACTTTTCAACTAATGACTACCATTGACAAACGATTCATGGCAGGACTCGCTTATTTCCTTGGCATTCGAAAACTTGGTGCTGGTGTAATTCGTGTTGGAGGAGGAGTTCCTGAACTGCAATGGGATACCATAAAACGAATTAACCCAACTACCATTGTTACTGTTCCTTCATTTATTTTAAAGTTAATAGAATATGCTGAGGCAAATGAAATTGAATATAAAAGCTCAAGTATTAAGAAAGCGATTTGCATTGGCGAATCCCTTCGAAACAAAGATTTAACGCTAAATACACTTGGTCAAAAGATAATGGAGAAGTGGGATATCAAACTTTATTCTACTTATGCTTCCACAGAAATGAGTACTGCATTTACAGAGTGCAGCGTTGGAAATGGAGGACACCATCTTCCCGACTTGGTGATTGTAGAATTTCTTGACGAAAAAAACGAATCGGTAAAAGAAGGAGAACTTGGGGAAGTAATCATTACCACATTGGGAGTTGAAGGCATGCCTTTATTACGTTTTAAAACTGGTGACCTTTGCTATCATTATACGCAAGCGTGCAAATGTGGTAGAAAAACAATGCGATTGGGCCCAATAATAGGTCGAAAAAAACACATGATTAAATACAAAGGCACTACGCTTTTCCCTCCTGCCTTGTATGATATTCTAAACAACATTGATGGTGTAAAAAATTACATCGTTGAAGTATTCACCAATAACATTGGTACTGACGAGATATTGATAAAAGTAGGATGTGATGTGACACCAACAAATTTCGAATCAACGATTAAAGAACATTTTCAGAGTAAATTGAGAGTGACACCACAACTAAAATTCGAAAAAGCCGAAGTAATAAGCAAACTTCAATTTACCGAATTATCTCGCAAACCTATTACCTTTGTTGATAAGCGAAACTTGGAGTAATTAAGTCCGCTAATAGGAATTTTACATTAATTCAGTCGAAAGTAAACAGTCTCCACTTTGATTATCCAATTGAAAAACTAAATTATTTTATCAAAGCCAATCCTTGTAATGCAGAAGTATCGCTAGGAGCAAGCATTAATACTTTATTGAAAAGTAATTTGGCTTCTGCTATTTTCCCTATTTTAAAATTAGCCCAGGCGTATAGTATTAGGCCATCATAGCTAAAAGGGTAAAGGTTAACCACTTTTTCTAAATATAGATAAGCAGTTGAATAATCATTCTTTGAATAATAGTATGCGCCTAGCCCGTAATTAGCATAAGAATTTTGAGGGTCAATCTCAATAATTTTTTTATTGTGTTTGCTCACTTCGTCATAGTTTCCTAAGGCTATCAAAGGAGATTTGATTCCAATTTGAGGCTCAATGGAAGCTGGTTTCAAATCAATTGCTATTTGATAATATTTGGTAGATTCCTTGTAGAGACCTGATAAATAATTGAGCCACCCTAAACGAAAATTAACATCGTAATATTTAGGATCATATATATCTTTAAGAGAGGCCATTGCAGAGGCATAATCGCCTTTGCTTTCGAAGTCATAACTTTTGTTGAACGCATTCACTATCTTATCGGAAGGTTTATCTTGTTTATTAATTTGCGTCCATGTGTCCCTTAAATAAGGCTCGTAACCAGAAGGATATAGATTAATAATCTTCTCAAAATACTTCTTGGCATCCGAGTAATTCTTTTTGTTATAATTAATATATCCGAGTTGATAGTTGGAATTAATATCAAAAGCATCTACCTCAAGGATTTTTTTGTAGACTTCTTCCAAGCTCGTCATATTGTTCTCGGCATATACAGGATATATTAATCCAGTTTTTGCTTCAACAGAATATGGCATAAGTTTAACTGCAATTCGATAGTAATTTTCGGATTCTTTATTTTTACCATCCTTATAATAAAGCCAACCAAGACGAAGATTCTCTTCATAAGAAGTGCTCACGTAATCATCTTGCAGTGCTTTAATTGCGGTTTCGTAATCTTTGCTTTTTTCGAAATCGTAGCTTTTCGAAAACGCACTTGTAAGTTTTTGATTTTGAGCGAAAGCACTGTTAATGCTTATGGATAATACAGTTGCAAGTAAAATATTTTTGATTCTTTTCATTGTTTAATTATTATTTTGGTTTGTAAATTTCTTAAAATTCTTAATTCTGATTCCAACAAAAAAATTGTTATAGTAATAATTGAAACCCAAAGGCGGTGCGTTTGGATGGTCAGGTGGTAGAGGTAGAGTAGCAAAATTGTTCTCGTAGGTATACACTGCAAAAAAATCAAGATGTTTTCCGATTATAAAATTCCCGACAGCCGAAAATCTTGAATGAGTCTTATCTGTTGAATTGTTTATGAGAAGACCATTTGCTTCAATAACATTGTTACTGTTAACATCCTTTTGCTTATCATTAAAATCCACCATATATCCTAAAGTGAGCATTATTCTATCGGTCGGAAATAAAGTAATAGTAGGTGCTAAGGCTACTCTTGATTCTGCTGAATCGATTGTGTAGACATGATGTACTTCACCGCTTAGTATTATTCTATTATTGCCTAAAGGAGCGTAATTGATTGACAAACTTGTTTGGATTCTTTTAGTCTTATCAAAATTGGAAAAGGTATTCCCAAAAGAAATAGACAAATTTGAAATACGTTTAGTAACAGAAAAGGACTCAACCAGATAAATTGAATTCGCTTTTATTGAATTCGTTTGCAGCGTTGGATTGAATGGCACTTCAACAATCTCTGGAGGTAACATAGGTGGATGCATTACACTCTTACTAAAAACGGTATTCTCGGTTTTGCTCTGAATACTACTATTAATAAAATGTATGGCAGGAGACACGGTCCAATTGTTTTTAAAAGGAATAGTCGCCCCTATATAATATTGAATTTGTTTGGTGACATCATAACTTTTTTTTGTTATTGGAGATGTAAAATGGTTAGTAGAATCTCGTGATAAAAATTGAGGATTGTGCAAATCAAAGGTTTTAAATCCATGACTAAAATGATCGGTCTCCTGAACAAAATTTGAAAAGGCATGAAACAAATAAAATCTGTTTTTTACGTAATGTCCGAATGCAAGTTGGAAATACTTTGCGTTAGAATAGCGTGCGGTATCTGTTGAATTTACATCGGCCGAATCGAGATTACGAATATTATACAGCTTTTCAGGATGTGTGTTTTCAAATTGAGGGGAATTAGGAAACTTTCCTCCCGCACTAATTTGTATGATGTCCAACGAAGAAGAATTATTAATTCCTATTTTTTTAACCAAATCATCGCCAAATTTGTTACTAAGTATCTTAGCATCACCATATCTTCCTGAATAAATATAACAATAATATAAATACTCTTTTACTAAATCATCACTAGAATTAAAAACTATTGCTTTCTGAAAATGAGTTGTCGCTAATAAATACCTTTTTTGTTCGTAATAAGCAATACCAAGACGCAAACGCAAGTAATAATAGTCAAAATCTTGTTTTATTGCTTTCTTTGAAAACACAATTAATTCATCCCATTTTTTCTCTTGATAAAGCTGATACGAAACCTTTTCTACCAATAAAGTGTTGAGGGTCTCTTGAGCCTTATATTTTTCAACACTCAAAAATAAAATCAGAATAATTACGATCCTATACATACTGCCTCTATCCATTTATCTTTGTCCTTGATTAAAATTTTCGAAACCCTATTTTTTTCCATCTCGAGTTCAAAATCTAATTTTCTGATTACCCTCTCTCCTACCTTTACGCTAGTATTAGATGCAATTTTTATTTTTTGAGGATTTTGTAAGTCGTCAATTTCCTTAAATGTTGATGAATAGTCCACTTTAAGGAAGATTGAAAATGGCGCTATAAAATCTTGAATCACTTTTATTCCACCCGAATAAAATCCTTGAATCGGTAATTTGTCTTCTACGGTCAGCCCTTGAAAATAACTTAACAATATCTTATAGGAAGCTAAGTAAAAATAATAAAGCAATGATTTATTGTCACCTTTAAATGATGTAAAATAATGTAGTGTTTCATTATTTACAAAATAAGCTACAGACTTCGTTTCGTAACAATAAATGTACGTAAGATTATTAATGTCAACGAACACTTCCCATTTCACTCTTGACTTCTTATCTCCCTTCTTTTGCTCAAATTCCATTACCATACCAGGTACAAAATGAAATGCCTCTTTTAGCAAAGAGGTAGGACTAGTTCTAAAAATCTGTTGCCCCTCTTTAGGATAATCGAATGAATGAAATTTGAATTCATTATTCTGTTTCGAAACAAAATATGCAATTGGATACTTAAGTGTTTTGGCACCAACGAAGGGGGTTGCTTGCAATTGAAAATGGATATGAGGCTCGGGGGATCGCCCTGAATTACCACAAGTGGCCAGTATTTCACCTTTTTTGACATAATCACCAACCTTCACTCTAAAACTAGCAGCCTTAATATGACTTATTTTGCTGTATAAAGTATCTCCATGCTTTAGTATAATCGAATTACCCCAATTATCACCAAGATTTACATCTCCAATTGCGTTATCTTCAATATTGTCTACTAAAGTTATAACATAACCTGAACAAGGAGCTAAGATTGGTAAGTTATAACAATAGAAATCGGATAACTGCTCTCCAGGTAAACGAAAAGTCTTTTGTGTCTGATCAGTAACAACGAAATCCCAAGCATAACGCCATTCCCCTTTATGTGTAATGTTTCCCTCGTGACCTTGAGATATAAACCATTGACCAAAAAATGGAAGGTGAATATGAAAATATGTATCGTTCTTGAATCGCTCTAAACTATTAACATAAGAATACAAATTCTTTTCTGGAGAAGATTCTTGGTATTGAACAAATAACAAGTTTCTATAAAAATAGCGATTATTCAAGGTGAAAATAATAAGAATAACAACTAATGAGAACGATAATGAATATTGCGGTAATTGAAACACACCAACTAGGTTCCCTAAGGCACTTATTAATAAACCTACTATTGGAGCAGAGAATAAGGCAAGCAAATACGATCGTGGTGATGCAATAAAAAAGTAACCGCCTATTGCAATGGAAGTAAGTATATAATTAAATCCAATGTAACTGTATTCTAATTCAGAGATATTCCCTTTCAAGAAATAACAGAATAAATAGCCTGTAAAAAAACCTATTAATGAAAGTGAAAATGCGATACGCGAATAAATAAACAATCCAATCATTATTAATAAACCAGAAATAATGTTGTATTGAAAAAATATAGCACCTAGTGATTTTAAATACAAGGAAACCAACTTCGGGATTCCCCACGAATTGGTTTTCTCGTACAAATGAACAAGAGTAGCACCTCCAATATTCCAAAGTTCATTAAAACTATAGATACTTCGTTCACTTAGTTGCAAAGCCCCTAAACTTCGAGAAGACAATAGAAGTAACCAAATGCTGATGATAAAAGGCAAACTCAAAAAAGGAACTTTGTAAGTGGTAACTAGGGATGCAAATGAAACTGTTAAGATAAGCGTTAGAAATGCTGCTAAAATTAACATCACGATGAAAGGCGCGCTCAATTTGAAGAAAACACCCATGGCTAAACCAACTAAAAGTGAATTGTAACCATATGTACCACTTTTTATAGTTAGTGGATTAAGACCTAGAAGTTGAGCGAAAATAATTGTGGCAAAAGTGCATATCAATCCACTTAAACCTGTAAATGGATCAATAAAGGAAGCAAGGATAACAAAAACAGCTAGCCAGCTGCTGTTTGAAAACAACATTTGGCTATAACTTGCTGCAATACTATCCCTATAAAATCTTAAATGCTCTCCTAGTTTAGTGTGCACAATTTAAAGTTTGAATTCTTTTAAATATTTAGGAACAACCTCATCTCCTTGTATACTATTTAAGGTTTCTCTATTCCTTATTATATGCGCTTTTTCATCCATATCAATCATCACTATCGCTGGTCGCAACGAAATAAATTGCATCCATTGCGTCATATTATAGGCTCCTACCATATGAACAACCACATTATCATCTCTTTTCAATGGAGGCAAAGTAATGTTCTCTCTAATAACATCTATATTCATACAGAGTGGACCATACAATACCGCATCTTCGGTGTATTGACTGAACTCCTGAGCTGGACTTACTTTATGGTCGTACCAGAATGAAGTGAACAATACGTTTACACCAAAATCCATGATCGTTGCTCTTCTTCCATCAGCCAATCGTTTGTTCGAAATAACAGTTCCTAACAATGAACCTGCATCATCAATCAATGCTCTGCCTGTTTCAAGAATTAGCAAAGGTAATTCGTTTTCAACAAAACCTGCATTTAAAATAGCAGTTGTAATTGCTTCTGCAAATTGATCGAACGAAGGAGAAGAGTCTGCGCCTTGCAAATATGAACCTTTCAGGGTATTTCTGGAAGCAAAACCACCTCCCATATCTATGTACTCTATGTTCTTTTTATATTTCTTTTTTATACTCAATGCTAATTCGGAAAGTTTTGAAGCCGCTACACCATAAGCGCTCGGAGCTAACATAAATGTTCCGATATGACTATGCAACCCAACTAAATCCATGGTGTCATTCAACATGATTTTATTGATAGCGTCCCAAGCTTGACCATTTTCATAATTAAAACCAAATCGATCCCACATTGGATATACTCCTGTATCCATATTTACACGAATGGCAACCTTAGGCCTCTTCTTAGCATTAATTGCTAGTTCTTTGATTAAATACAATTCATCTAAATGGTCGATGTGTATCAATGAATTGTTTTCGATTGCTAATTTCAATTCTGCTTCTGCTTTGTCGGGACCATTAAAAATAATTTTATTTCCTGGCACTCCATTATGCAAAGCTTTACTATACTCAAATCCGGAAACCACTTCTGCCCACGAACCTTCTTGATGGAAAACATTACACACAGCATTCACATAATTGGTTTTGTAAGACCAAGCGAATTGCACTTTTGGGTAACGTGTTTTGAAAGCTCGGTTAGCATCTCTTAGCGTTTGTCTGATTGTTTTTTCGGAAATTACAAATAAAGGGGAACCATACTTTTGCAACAATTCTTTTACTGAGTTTCCATCAATATGGGTAACAGGAGCATATTCCGTACGTTTCCCAAATTTATTCATTACCCCTACATTCAATCTCTGTATTACTGGGCGTTCATATTGCATTCTTTTCATAGCTTAATTCTTTTATATTTTTCTAATTCGATTTATTACTATAATTCTCCTGTTGTAGATATTTTTTCAAATTCATCTAAACCTACAATTAAGTCATAAGAATATCGCACGAACAACTTTCCGACATCGTATTTCTTAAAAGGTTTAACTTCTTTCCCCAAGGCTAAACTTACCAATGCTTCAGGATGATTCTGCCCGCAACCTACAGCAAGGTACACCCAAGCAGGAAAACGAGGATTTATCTCCAACAAATAATAATCCCCCTCGTTGGTTTTGATGATTTCGAGTTCCATTCCCCCTCTCCATTTCGTGGAACGGAAAAGGTTCTTCGTCATATCTAATAGATTTTGATCATCCAACGATATACCTGACCAAGCTTTCCCTTTATCTGTAATATATTGTTTACGCATCGGCACTGCACCAATCACATTTCCTTTTCCATCGCCAATAGCGGTCACATTTACTTCTTGTCCATAAACCATTTCTTGAATGATGATGGGCAATCCCCACTTCGCACTAATTTTATTGAAATAAGTAGCTGCTTGTTCGGGCGTGTATGCAATAGAAGCGTCATAGAACTTTCCTTTTACCACTAATGGATAATTAAACTCTTCTTTAAGCCCAGCTATCTCGGAAGTGCTAAAAATCATTTTCCCATAAGGCACTTTTATCCCATGCTTCTTTCCATATTCCGAAAGGTTGGCTTTATGTCTCTCTTCAAATTGTTCCAACGTGGGAAGAAAAGTATTAATGTCCATATCCTTCTTTAACTTATCTGCTAGGGTGATGAAGTTGTAAAGTTCCGCATCAAAGTTTGGAATCAATACATCAATCTTCTCGATACTATTAATGTATTCTAGGCGAGTAAGTAATGCAGCTTTACCTGTTGAAGGAAAAGGTATTTGATAGGTTTTGTCAACCAAGTCGTGCATGTATATCCCTGGCTCAAGGGTTTCGTATGACAATCCAATGATTCGAACATCATAAAGTTCACTTTCGCGCAAAGCCCTGATTACAGGTATCCCAGGACCTGGACTATCGATATTATTTAGACCAGTAACGGCTATATTAATCTTTTTTCTTTTCGGCATCTTCGGTTAATTTTAATTTTCCAAGCATTTCTACAAAATCATATAAATCTTTTTCAAAACTTACTTCATCTATCATGTATTCTTTCACAATAGATGCTTTAATTTCTTGTGTTGCTTTTCCTTCTTTCAACATTTTAATTATCTCTAACCCTATCGGATTGGTTGAAAAAGAGTCGCCTGATGAAGGATCAAATACAAATCCTGAATCGCTCAATGCAATGTTTCGTTTTATTTTCATATTTTAAATTATTAAATTGTGTGATAATACTTTTTAATTATAATTGTTTGTTTTAATGGCAAAATGTTTTACTCAATTCTTGATTAAATAAAGTGCATCTTTTCTATACACATTTCCAATCGGAATATCTTTTCCTGCAATCTTTATAGCCTTACTCTTAATTTTTTCAATTTTCCTTAACGAGACAATGAACTTACGATGTATCCTAATAAATTCACTTTTGTTCAATCTATCCATCATATCCTTCATGGTCATACGCGTTGTTATTCGCTTTTGATTTTGCAAATATATATTTACGTAATCGCCCAATGCCTCTATGTATAATATTTCAGCTACAACAAACTTTTGCAAACCATAGTTGGCTCTCACAAATATATTTTCATTGCCTTCCAATCTTTTACTCGAAATCTGAATATTGAAGTAATTAGTTATCTTCGCTAAAGTACTTTCTACTCTTTCTAAGGAATATGGCTTCAGCAAAAAATCTAATGCATCCATATCATAAGCATCGATAGCGAGTTCTTTTTGAGTTGAAGTAAAAACCACTTTAATGTTTTGGCCTACCTTTTCATCAAAATCTATCCCCCAAGTTTTTGCTAACACAATATCAACAAATAAAACATCCACAGGGTACTTTCTCAGGTGTTTCAATCCTAGAATCATTGAAGTAAATGTTTTATCCAACTTAATTCGTTCTGAACCCACACAATCTTTAAGAATAAGTTCTAGTGATTTGGGTTCTGTATCTATTATTATTGTACGCAACATGTTTACTGAATCTATTTCGAAAGTTTCTGTTTGTTTTTGCGATACAAAGGTGCAGGGTTTAGAAAACCTGCTCGTCACAGAATTATAAAAAAATGTAATGATATTTTAAGGTAGGTGGATATTCGAAGGCAATCACTCCTCAGTTTGTTCTTGCGGAATTGTTAAAGACAAGCTATGAAGCCCCTAGTCAATCAAGGCATTGAGGGCTTTTCTATCTTTTTTACCTGAATTTTTGTATTCACTCACCGTATAGCCTGTTACTTGCTTGAACTGATTACTCAAATACTGAACACTACTATAACCCATAAAATAAGCTATTTCACTAAGCGTGTATTCGTCATAACTAATCATTTCTTTTATTTTCTCGGCCTTGATGAGGATGATGTACTTCTCAAGGGTTATCCCTGTGGTTTCCGAAAACACTTTACTTAAATGCTGATAGGAAAGCTGGAGTTTCTCGCTTAGGTAATCACTATTTCTTACTAATGACGTATTGTTATTGCCATAAAAAACAAACTGTATCACTGCTGTCTTAATTTTTTCGACTAGCTTCTTATTGGTATCCAACAACAACTCGAATCCGTTTCGTTTCAGAATTTCGTTTACCACATTCAGGTTAAAAATCTGGCTATCAAACTGTATTTCTGCCTCTCCCAACTCCACACTCAATACCTCGATAAAACCGGTACGCTCCAATTCCTGTTTTACTATTTTCACACAACTCGTACTCACCATATTCTTAATATGGATAACAGTACGTGAAGTATTAAAATTATGTTTTTGCATTTTTTATCGGTAACGAATTGCAAAGTTAGAAAAATAGTGTGGCTTTAATAACTAGTGAGAAATTATATTTACATTAAACCTTTCCTCCATTTTTCTTCGGGTAATATCTATGGACGGAACTTTCAATTAATTTGCAAAGTAAACGAATTAATAGTCGAATTTACTCTCGACAGCTAAAGGAAGTTAGCTGTGAAGAAACTAAGTGGTAACTAAGGGACATAATTATTTTACAATTATTTCACATACCCTAATCATTATATTATAGTATTTGCTAAATTTGCGCTTCTTTTTAAAAAAATATAAAATATTTGTTATGAAAATACTAGTTTGTATCAGCAACGTACCCGATACCACTACAAAGATTAGCTTTACTAATAATAATACAGCTTTCAACACGGCAGGTGTGCAATTTGTAATCAATCCTTTTGACGAGTGGTATGCACTCGTTCGCGCTTTGGAACTAAAAGAAGCTCAAGGAGGAAACGTAACCATCATTCACGTTGGAACAGCCGAGAGCGAACCAACCATACGCAAAGGATTAGCCATTGGTGCTGACGATGCGGTGAGAATAGATGCCGAACCAAATGATGCCTTTGCGGTAGCCGAACAAATAGCTGCATTTGCAAAGGACAAAGGATTCGATTTGATATTGGCAGGTAAAGAAACCATCAGCTACAATGGGTCGATGGTAGGCGCTATGCTAGCCGAATTATTGAACCTTCCGTATGTACCAATGGCAACTAAACTTGATGTAGCCAACAATGTTGCAACCATCGAACACGATATCGATGGAGGAACCGAAGTAGTAGAATGTGCCTTACCATTGGTAATTGCTGCTAATAAAGGAATGGCCGAAGCTCGTATACCAAACATGAGAGGAATTATGGCGGCTCGTACCAAACCATTGTTGCAAGTTCCGGCTATAACTGCCGATAAATTAACATCCATTACTGCTTTTGAATTGGCTAAAGGTCGTACTGATTGTAAGTTCGTTGACGCTAGCACACCTGAAAAACTGGTTGAACTTCTTCATAACGAAGCAAAAGCTATTTAATATTTAACATTCAAAAAACTAAACGATATGTCAGTACTTATCTATACAGAAGTTTCGAAAGGAAAAGTAAAAAAAGCTTCATTAGAAGCTGTAAACTATGGTAGCCGAATCGCTACCCAATTGAACATGAAAGCCACCGCTGTGATTATTGGCGATGGTGATTTAAGCGATTTGGGAAAAGCAGGAGCTAGCAAAGTTTTAAAAATTAATAACGAAAAACTTGTTAACCTTGATGGACAATATTTAACAGCTGCTATTGAACAAGCTGCTAAAGCTGAGGATGCAAGCATCATTATATTTTCAAATGACTTTACAGGAAAAGAAATTGCACCACGTCTTGCTGCCCGTTTAAAAGCAGGCCTAGTTGCTGGAGCGGTTGACAACCCAGTTATTTCAGGCGATTCATTCACCGTGAAGAAAAATGTTTTTTCGGGAAAAGCAGTTGCCATGTATGCACTTCACTCCGAAAAGAAAATTATTTCCTTATTACCAAACTCATTCGCTGTTGAGTTGAAAGAAGGTTCGGCAGAAATTGTTGATTTCGCTGTAAACCTTGATGGCATCAACTCACCAATAAAAGTGAAAGAGGTGAAAAAAGTGACTTCAGACTTAAACCTTGCCGATGCTGAACTAGTTGTTTCAGCGGGAAGAGGTATGAAAGGCCCTGAGAATTGGGGGATGATAGAAGACCTTGCTAAAGTTTTAGGAGCAGCTACTGCTTGTTCGCGCCCAGTGGCCGACATGGATTGGCGTCCTCACCACGAACATGTGGGACAAACTGGATTAGCCATCCGTCCTGATTTATACATTGCAATAGGTATTTCGGGAGCCATCCAACACCTTGCTGGTGTTAATGGTAGCAAAGTAATGGTGGTCATCAATTCCGATAAAGAAGCTCCCTTCTTTAAATCTGCCGACTACGGTATCGTGGGCGATGCATTCGAGATTGTTCCAAAACTAACCGAAGCAATTAAAAAGTTTAAAGCAAACCAATAATTCGAGGATAGAAGTCGGATTGTTAGAATAGGAATAAAAGAAAAGGAAGTGAAAAAAGTAAAATTGGAAATAGTAGGCTTATCTTATAGTCAAACACAAACAGGTGCTTACGCACTGGTTTTGGGAGAGACCAAAGGGCAAAAGAGAAGACTACCCATCATCATCGGAGGGTTCGAAGCGCAGGCGATTGCCATAGAGTTAGAGAAAATGACACCCAGCAGACCTCTTACCCACGATTTGTTCAGAAGCTTTGCCACTTCCTTTAACATTGTTGTTGATGAGGTCATCATCTATAATTTAGTAGATGGTATTTTTTATGCCCGCTTGGTTTGCCAAAATGAAGTAGGCAAATCTGTAGAAATAGATGCTCGTACCTCTGACGCCATTGCACTTGCTGTTCGATTCAACTGCCCGATGAATACCTACGAATTTATTTTGGCGAAAGCAGGAATCCTTCTCGATGATGAAGCGCCTACCAAAACTGACAACTTCAACGAAGAAGATAAAATGGAAGTAGAAGAAACAAGTCTGATTAAAAAATCAGCAGACGAGCTTCAGCAAATGCTCGAAAGTGCATTGCAAGACGAGGACTATGAACGTGCTTCGAAAATAAGAGATGAGTTAAACAATCGCAAAAAATCTTAAAACACATACACAATACTTATGGATAGATTCACAGGTTTAATAGGTATTGCCCTAATATTTGGTATCGCCTTTTTATTTTCAAACAATCGTAAAGCGATAAACTACCGCCTTGTACTAAGTGGCATTGGCTTACAAATTTTTATTGCTGTACTTGTACTCAAAGTACCTCCGGTGACTCGTTTCTTTCAATTCCTTGGCAAAGGGATGCAAAAGATTGAACAGTTTGCAAAAGAAGGAGCCAACTTTGTATATGGTGGCATTGTTACCAACAACTACAAAGGCGAACATGTAGATTATTCTTCACCCGAAATATTTGTATTTGCCTTCAACATCACAGCCACCATCATTTTGGTATGTGTACTTGTTGCTGTGTTTTATCACGCTGGCATTATGCAACGTATTGTTTCGGTTATTGCCAAAGCCATGAACTTTGTGATGCGTGTGAGTGGTGCAGAGGCATTAAGCAATGTTGCTTCCGCATTTGTGGGACAGGTAGAAGCTCAAGTATTGATTCGTCCCTATTTGCCAACTATGACCAAGAGCGAATTGTTGGCCTCTATGAGCGGTAGTCTTGCGTGTATCGCAGGAGGTATATTAATAGTTTACACTACCATGGGTGCAAAAGCCGAATACTTGATAGCTGCTAGTTTGATGGCTGCTCCGGGTGCATTGGTGATTTCGAAAATTGTATATCCTGAAACGGAAGAATCGCAGACGATGGGCAATGTGAAGCTCGATATAAAGAGCAGTTATAGCAATTTGATAGATGCCATTAGTCATGGAGCTGCTGACGGATTTAAAATCTCGATGAATGTAATCGCTATGTTGATAGGCTTTATAGCATTAATCGCAATGGTGAATTGGATTTTGGGACATATCTACTCGGGACTCACTTTAGATTTTATTTTTGGGAAATTGTTTTATCCGATGGCTTGGTCGATGGGTGTGCCAGCGGCTGACATTAATAGTGCTGCCACTTTGCTCGGACAAAAAATTACAGTAAATGAATTTGTTGCCTTTAAAAATTTAACGAGTCATGCTGTGCCTGTGCTCACCGAAAAAGGAACCTTGATTATAAGTGTTGCTATCTGTGGCTTTGCTAACTTTAGCAGTGTGGGAATGCAAATTGGTGGTATAGGTGCCTTGGTACCTGAGCGCAGACACGACCTTGCTAAACTTGGAATGCGTGCCCTGTTGTGTGGAACTTTAGCGTCATACCTTTCGGCTACTATTGCTGGGATTTTGATGTAAGCACCCAACTATTTTTCTTTCGCTTGACCGAGTATAGTCTGTTAGGCAATTGGCTAAACGATGCATGAATATATTCTAATGATTACAAATAATTATGAAACAATACCACGATTTAATGAAACATGTATTGGAGCAAGGAGCCTCCAAGACCGACCGAACCGGAACTGGCACCACCAGCGTGTTTGGATACCAAATGCGATTCGATTTACAAGAAGGCTTCCCGATGTTGACCACCAAGAAACTACATCTTAAATCCATCCTCCACGAGCTGTTGTGGTTCTTAAAAGGAGATACCAACATCAGTTACTTGAAAGAAAATGGTGTACGTATTTGGGACGAATGGGCCGATGAGAACGGCAACCTCGGACCTGTTTATGGCTCGCAGTGGCGAAGCTGGCAGGCCGCTGACGGAAGAACGATTGACCAAATCACTCAGGTGGTGAATCAAATAAAAAATAATCCTGATAGCAGACGAATGATTGTGAGCGCTTGGAACGTTGGCGAGATTGACAAAATGAAATTGCCTCCTTGTCATGCTTTCTTTCAGTTTTATGTGGCCAACGGAAAATTGAGTTGCCAATTGTATCAACGTAGTGCCGACATCTTCCTTGGCGTTCCCTTTAATATTGCGTCTTACGCCATCCTTACGATGATGATGGCACAAGTATGTAAGCTCGAACCAGGCGATTTTATTCATACATTAGGTGATGCTCATCTTTACTCCAACCACATCGAACAGGCTAAACTGCAACTATCGCGCGAGTGCAGACCATTGCCTAGGTTGAGAATAAATCCGAATGTGAACGATATCTTCGAATTTAAGTTCGAAGATTTTTCGCTCGAAGGCTACGACCCTCACCCCCACATCAAAGCAGATGTAGCGGTGTAAACGGTTTGCTCTTCCAATGCTTTACAAACAAATCAACTTTTAAATCCATTATCCATACATGATTTCGATAATAGTAGCTGTAGCAGAAAACAATGTGATTGGCAAAGACAATAAATTAATATGGCAATTGCCTGCCGATATGAAGTATTTCAAAGCCATGACCATTGGGCATTGCGTCATTACAGGTCGTAAAAATTACGAGTCGATACCCGAGCGATTTCGTCCATTGAAAGACCGAACCAACATTGTGATTACTCGTCAGCCCAACTACAGTGCCCCTGGAGTGATTGTGGTTAGCTCCCTTCAAGAAGCCATCGAAAAAGCCGAAGCTACTAAAGACGAAGAAATTTTTATCATTGGCGGAGCAGAAATTTATAACCAAAGTATCGCTTTTGCCGATACCATTTACTGCACACGCATCTATCAAAGTTTCGATGGCGATACCTTTTTCCCCGAAATAAACCAAGACGAGTGGAAAGAAACCAACAGACGCGAGGGAGTGATGGACAAAAAAAATACTTTCGAACACGATTTTATCACTTACCAAAGAATTAAGTAATTTTGCATGCTCATTAAATGTAAGGCATCAATGAAAATAAAAAACATCATCCTCCAATTGGCACTATCGGTGCTTGTTTCGCTTACATTTACTTCCTGTAAAAAATCTGACCGCGACCGCGACACCGACCTATCGGCAGCTAAAGACAATGCATTGACCGAAAATGTGGTGGCAGGTATTTTTAAAACCATTGGCGAGTTTACCGATTCTACTTGGCAATTACGTTCGTCCACTTGCGCTGCGGTGAGCATTACACCAGCCGACACTTTTACTTTTCCAAAAACATTAACCATCGACTTTGATACCATTAACTGCCTTTGTAGCGATGGCAACCTGCGCAGAGGAAAAATTATTGCTACCTTTTATGGTAAGTTTCGCGACTCGCTAACCATTATCTCCGTTGCTGTTCAGAACTTTGCTTTTAACAATAACGGAATACAATCGGGCACCTACTCCATCACCAACAATGGCCGCAATACCGCAGGGCTATTGACTTTTGGTGTGAACATTCAAAACGCTTATGTATACACCAACATTGGCAGCATTGGTTTTTCGGGTCGATATGTATACCAATGGACGACTGGCGAAACCACTACTACCAATCCTTTTGACGATGTGTACAGCATCACCGGTTCGAGTAGCGGAAGAAGCATTAGCGGAAACACGTTTACTTCTTCCATTGTCAATCCGCTCACCATAGCCTTGAATTGCGCTTATATCGAAAAGGGAATGTTCAGCATTACTCCTGCCAACCTTTCGACTCGTACGGTAGATTTCGGTGCAGGCAATTGCGACCAATCGGCCACCATCACCATCAACGGGGTGAATTACGATTTCAATCAATAATCTTACTTTAGTTTCCACTTTCGTGCGAAGGCTTTAAGGCGCTTTGCAGAAAAATACAATGCGTGTCCGAACACTCGGAGGCGCTTTGCAGAAAAATACAATGCATGTCCGAACGCTCGGAGGCGGTTTGCAGAAAAATACAATGCGTGTCCGAACGCTCGGAGGCGGTTTGCAGAAAAATGCAATGCGTGTCCGAACGCTCGGAGGCCTATTTCCGAAAAAGGAAACCCATCTCCGAACACTCGGAGGCCTATTTCCGAAAAAGGAAAACCGTCTCCGAACACTCGGAGGCCTATTTCCGAAAAAGGAAATGCGTATTCAGAATCCTGAAAGGATTGAATGTTAATAGCCCCCAATGAAATTGGGGGTAAATGATGTTTCATCTATAAACTCAACTCCCAAGGAGTTGAACACCCTTCGTATTGAACTCCATTCAGAGTTCGGCAAAACTTAAATACTTCCCCACCCCCAATTGCATTGGGGGCTATTCAAATTAAACTCTTTCAGAGTTTTTTATTCAATATTAAATATAAGATTCGAAACTCGA
>JBAXQU010000053.1:0-23021 GCA_037131555.1 Bacteroidota bacterium | reverse complement strand
CATTGTCTTTTAAACAATTGGTCAGCGGTCCTGTAAAAGATAAGGTAGGTACTACAGCGGTAATACTTACATTATCTAAATAGTAGTAAGCAAATAAATTATTAGGAAATGAGAGAGGATAAGTAGGTGAAGGAAAATAAAGAGATTGGTCAACGATGGTTGCATTTGTTGTAAATTCAGGATGTGGCGGACTATATGAAGAAAAAGTAGGATAAGTGGTTGCATCATAAACCAATGTTTCACCAAAGTATCCAATCATAATGTAATCTTCGCCACCTAACGCAGTGTACTGTCCGCTAATAGTAACCCAACCATCATCCGATTTAATAAAACCTGGAGAGGATGACATAGTGGCACTATTTATTTGAGCATGTAAAAAGTTGATTCCATGTGCACCTATTAGCGTACCAACATAGGTATTTGGATAATATGCATAGGTATTTGTAGTAGTGATATTTGGGGGTAAATCAGCCATAGTGATTGGATTTGTTGATATATACATACCAATATGGTCAGTGGCTTTACCAGAAAAATCAGCACATTTTACTTGCATACTTACGTTATAGGTAACTCCTGCAAGCATGGGCATTCTAAGTTGTTCTTGAATATGTTCGTCTTGAAAAAATGGACTATTCCGTCCAGTGTAAAATCCGGCATAGGTATGGTTGGTTCCTCCTGCCACACTATAGGTAGAAGCGGCACTGTTTGTACCATATAGATTTACTGGCGACAATTGATATTCGGCAGTAATAGTGCAACTCAAACATCCTGGAACTTGGTCGCTAAACAAATCAGGAGATGATAATGTGATGTCACAGTTCCAAGGACATGCCCAAAATACTTTGTTTCCTAAATCAACAGTAGTAGATGGAGGTAATGGAGCGTATTTTTCGAAGCCTCCGTTTTGCACCAAATCGCAATCGTAAAGAGGTCCTGTATAATCGCAGGTAGGGTTAACTCCAAGGGCAAACATAGCTTTTATTTCGTAGGAAATGGTATGTGTGCTATCATGTTTCGAAACCTTAAAATAATAGGTATTACCGATAGTTAATCCAGTAAGATGAAGTTGTAATACACTGTCGGTACTTCCAACCAATGTATCTGTTTCAATCTGCGTAAGGCTCGAACACGTTCCGCTATAGCCTATTATTTTATAAGCTATATCCGAGGCAAGGTATTTTGTTCCATTCACAAATACGTCCATTGTGGTCTCCTGTGCTCTAACTTTATACCATTGTGTCAATTGAGTTTGGGTATTTGGTGGTACCACAGTATCCAGTCTTTCATCAAATGAAATAGAAGATACACAACTAGCACCACTTTGCCCTTTGCCGCTCAAGCCCCATAACAGAGCGAACAGCATCATTGTAATTAATTTTAATTTTTTCATTGTTTTTTGTTTTTAGTATTAATATACATTTTAATTTTTTGTGCTTTAGGATTAAGCACAGGGGTATTTTTAATTTTTGTGGTGTTCATTTCTGCATAGTGGCCTCCTTTTTTTTAGTTGTTGGTTTGTTTTTCAAATTTCATTGGCATTACTTTTTAAGTTCTCTAGGTGAAAAGTTTTTTCCTTGGCATTACTTTTTGTGTTCTGTATGTGAAAAGTTTTTTCCTTATCATCACTTTTTGTGTTCTGTATGTGAAAAGTTTTTTCCTTATCATCACTTTTTAAGTTCTGTATGTGAAAGGTTTTTTCCTTAACATTACTTTTTAAGTTCTGTATGTGAAAAGTTTTTTCCTTAGCATTACTTTTTATGTTCTGTATGTGAAAAGTTTTTTCCTTAGCATTACTTTTTAAGTTCTCTATGTGAAAAGTTTTTTCCTTAGCATTACTTTTTGTGTTCTGTATGTGAAAGGTTTTTTCCTTAACATTACTTTTTGTGTTCTGTATGTGAAAAGTTTTTTCCTTAGCATTACTTTTTGTGTTCTGTATGTGTTAGGTCTTTCCTTATCATTACTTTTTGTGTTCTGTATGGGAAAAGTTTTTTCCTTAACATCACTTTTTAAGTTCTGTATGGGAAAAGTTTTTTCCTTATCAACACTTTTCTTCTTCTAGGCAACTCTTTTCCGAATACGTACGTAACTTATCGGAAAAGAGGAGCCTAGCCGAAGTTTTTACCTAGGAGTATAGCCTACCGATTCGCTTGGTTGGCCGTATCCATGAGTATTTCCACCTATTACTCTAAAAAACACTTCTTTGTTTTTGGTCAAGCCTGGAATAATCAGTTTGCGCGAGTTTCCAGTTTCGAGTACCAAACTGAACGATTTGTCATCGTCCGATTTTTCTACCTTATACCTGTCAACAAAATTGCCTTCGGGCATTTTTTCGAGGAATATTTTTGCCGATAGGGCTGTTGGTCCATCATCAATGCGCTTAATTACAATTTTGTCTTTTGGCACATTGCGTTTTTCCGGCTCCTTGTCAGCATCAAAACCGCTTAGCAAAATGGTTTTCTGGTCGGATGTCACACCACTTACATATCCTGTAAGGTCTTTTAGTATTTTGTGTACATCCTTAGCTTGCCCCTCCATGTCAAGTCGTTTTAGTTTACTTTTATCACTTTCGTAAGTCACTATTTTCTTCTCCAGCAAAACGTTTGAACTATTCAAATCGCCCACCGGAGGTGCTGGGGTAGCGTATATGGCCACATTATCTGTTAAGCCTTTTATTACTTTATCAGCTAAATCGCGAACCGATTTCACTTTTTTAATTTTTACATGCATTACTGCTACATAAGTTACTTTCATTTTATTTTTGTTTTTAATGGAGCCTTTTCTTCATTCATTTCGTTCGTTGCTCGGGTGCAGGTTAAGCGGCTATCCGCCATGTGCTAGGCCTACGTTGCGCTGCCTACTTGTGAGTAAAGGCAGTCATCGAGGTGGACGAAATGGGATGTTGAAAAAGATCGTAATTCATACTATTTTTAATTATTCACAATTAATTATCATAGTGTATTTGGTTTTAGGTTCGTCATAAAGGGTGATAAGCCCTGCATGGAGTGTGATGTTTGTTTTTTTATCAATAAATAAGTATTAAATCCGACACAAGTGTAGGAAACAGCGGGGAGGTAAAAAACCCAAAAGGTGATTTTAGGCGGTTTGAAGTTGAATTTGGGTGGTTTGGAGTTGAATTTGAAGGTTTAGCTTTCCCTATTTTTTGCAAAATAGGGAAGTAATAAGCATTCACATCGGTTCGAAAAGAACTTATTCGCCTTTTAGGCGAAGGATTTCTTTTTTATACATTTTCGAAATCGGAATTACTTGTCCGTTGAACAAAGTAAGTTTGGTATTTTCTTCCGAACCAATTTTTGCAATGTGTTCGAGGTTTACCAAGTATTGATTGTGGCACCTCACAATGCCTTTTTCGGCCAATTTTTTATGCCATTCGCCAATGCTTTGGGTAGAAAAGAAAGTGGAATAAGTAATATCATCGAGCAGGCATTTTGGCCCATCTATCAAACTATTATTATAAAAAAGCGAAGAGGTGTTTTTCGATTCCACAAACCATATATCCTTTACTTTTACAAATTGTGTTCCTTTGCGGTCGCTGAGCGAAATGTTTGTTTCGCGGTATTTGGCATATCTGTTGTTGGTTTCGTAGGCAAGGTGCTCTGCCCCTATTTTTGCCAATCGTTTTTGTTGTATATTGTAAATGGTACTGTTCAGTGCATCGTTCAGTTGTTTGTCGCGCGCAGGTTTTTTTACAAACAATAGCTCTCGTTTCAATGTTTTCAAAATTTTGGCCTCGTCCATAGCTTCGCTCATTACAATCAATTCATAATGTCGCTCCCCTTTCTTTTTAATAAAATCAAACACTTCGGTGGAGTAACCATCAATATTGAGGATTACCACATCGGTTTTTTCGTTTCCCATGCTTGTTACTAAATCTTCAAGCTTGTCGAAACAATTTACGGTAGCGAATTTCCATTTGTTTCGAACAAACGAACAAATGCGCTCGCGTTCATTGGCGGTGCTTTCGAGCACCAATACATTTAAGTTTTCCATGTTCCAAGATTTTCGGATTAATAATTAAATCGATGAAAATGCAAAGCAAATTAAGGTAGAAAAAAAAGTATGCGCAATAGGGCATTCCACTATGTTTTTCGAAAAACCGCATTTTGGCATAGGGGATTCCCCTATTTTTCACCCCATTTTGCCTCCGAAACCGCTGTAAATACGTTTTTTTTGAGTTCCCGAAAAATAAAGTTCTTGCTCATGTCGAAATTTTTTTATAAGGAGTGTGAGAAAAAAATTTGAATTTTTTGAGAGATTTATTTTTGTCACGATTGACGAATTGCCTACTGCAAAATATTGGTAAAAACTAAATTCATCATTATCCAAATGGAAGCTGTCATTTCGAACGTAGTGAGAAATCTCATTACAGTGAATAGCGAAAAGCGAAAAGGCAATAGGGAATGCTTGGTGCATCTTTATGAATTGTACCAGTTCGATATTCTATTGTTCGAATGTTCTATTTTTTGAACAATTGAATAATAGAACAAATGAACGTTTGCCGAATTGCCTACTTCAAAATTGAATAATTGCCCTTAGGGTCTTACCTGTCCCGACCCTTCGGGAGCGGTGAAAACTAAATTCTATCCCGAAACTTCGGGACTACATTCTACATTGCAATTGCAAAATTGGTTGCTAACAAATAAACAGATTCCTCGCTGCGAACAGAAAGACATACCATAATTATGAGGGAGGGAAAAAAGAAAGGCGGCAAAGCCGCCTTACTTTTTTATGAAACACTAAAGCTGGAATTAATACACCAAAACCTTTTTCACCGTTTGATTTTTATCATCTACCAATAACAATAAATAAACTCCTTTGCCATAAGTGGTGATGTCAATTTTCTGTGAATAAGTACCCGACACATCTTTTATCGATTGCTTGTAAACCAATTGGCCCAAAGCATTCACCACTTCAAGTTTATAATTCGATTTTGAATTGGCAACAAACGATACCGTAAACACGCCATCATTAGGGTTTGGATAAAGTTCGAGCGACTGTTCGGCCGACAAGTCCGAAATACCAGCATTTGTAATGTTTATAGTGTTCGACACAGTCGAAGTACATCCCGAAACTGTTACTATCACCGTGTAATTTCCATTCACTGTTGGCGTGAAGGTTTGGCCGGTAGCACCAGTAATCATATTTCCGTTCCAATACCATTGATTGCCTGCAGCAGCGCTTGAAGAAAGCGTTGCTCCTGCTTGAGTAATGGTTGGTGTAGGTACCGAACTATTGGTTCGAGTGATGGTTACCTGACTAGAACTTGCTGTACAAGGAGGATTGGTTATGGTCCATTGAAACACATTAGCACCTATTGCCAATCCGGTAACACCCGAAGTAGGCGATGAAGGTGTGGTTATGGTCCCTGTGCCGCTTATCAATGTCCACACTCCTGTTCCTACTGTTGCAGTATTACCTGCCAAAGTAGCTGTACTCGGACATACCGTTTGGTTAGGTCCTGCGTTAGCCACTGTAGGGGCTGCAGTAATAGCAACGGATACAGTACCTGCTGATGAGGTACATCCATTAACCGTTACGGTAAGCGAATAGGTTCCTGCCATTGCCGTGGTGGCTGAAGAGCGCGAAGCATTTTGTGTTGTAGAAGTAAACGATGCAGGGCCTGTCCATGCATACGTTGCACCGCTCACAGTAGGCGTGGTGAAACTAATGGTACTACCTGCACACAGTGGCGAATTGCTTGTAAGTGTTGGTGTGGCAGGTATTGCATTCACTGTGATATTAGTGGTATGCGTATTACTTCCTGCCGAGTTAGAAGCGATTAAGGTAACGGTATATGTTCCTGCTGTAGGATAAACTATTGAAGGATTTTGTGCAGTTGAAGTTGTAGTGGATGCTCCAGGGAACGACCACGACCAACTAGTAGGAGTATTGGTACTTGCGTCAGTAAATGAAACCGATTGACCTGCACAATGATTAGTGCCAGATATTGTAAAATTAGCAACCGGTGGAACAGAAGCACAAGGAGCGATTTGGAAAGAATATACTTGAGTTTGTTGACTTCCGCCACTACCTAAGTACATTCCTGTATGCCAAAAGGTAACACCATCAGGGTCAAGCCATGTTTCAGCATAATCTCCATCTCGGTTGTTCGAAGTTTGTGCACCTGTGCCTGCCTTAGCAACCGTTTCGGCAAGAGTCATTGTTCCTAGAGCATCACACGATTTACGACCTGTATAGCATAGTGAAGGATAAGTAGAAGTGGCATTTGATTTTAAATAACATAAAGCAATATTTTCATTATTATCCATGGCAATGCTACCCATCCAATAATTATCGGTTGTTGGCGCATATATGCCTTGCTGGTACATTGCCCACGTGGTACCAGTTTGGCGAAGTTCGCACCATTTTATGCCTCGTTGCCCTGTAGAAGCACTAACTTGTACACCCCAGCAAAGCGTTACTGCATTGTATGAAGCAAATGATTTGTACTGTGCTCTAATCATTAAAGCGCCTCCTATCCCATCAAGTTTTTGGCTAGTTCCTGGTTGCGAAACGTCATCCCAATTACTATTGTAAGTCGCGTCAAACGCTGCTGTAGTAACTGCTGCCGCTGATGTTATTGTTAAGGTAGCTGTTGTAGGCACCCAGTTAACAGTTGCATTAAAAACATTGACGGCATCAGTAAATGATCCACCCCAACCATTATCAGAATAAGAAAAGATAGGGCAAGGTGTTCCAGCAACAGGTGGTGTTCCATCTCCAACATCTGCTGTTAAAGGAATAAAAAACCAACTGCTATTGTATGGAGGATTGTAGGTATTTGAAACCATGCGAGCAGCAGCATTTCCAAGGAGCATTTTGGTTCTTTCAAACACAAAAACACGAGGTGCAGAACCTGCTGAATTAGAGTTGCAAGTCATATAATAACCGTCTCCCCAGGTTGAAAATTTTAAATAATCAGGAAAAAAGGGTGCTGTAAAAGTGAATGTGTACCAAGAACCAGTAGGGTCGTTGGTAGTTGAAATAGCGATGTAAATTTTATTGCCAGTTTGTCCAAATTGAGACATAAACCAACGGTCAGCGGCTTTGTCATACATCACAATTGGGTCGCCATCATTAGCCGTAGCACTCGACCAAAGGTTACCAAGCGTTCCAGTAAGTTGTGCAGTTCCAGTTTTGCTCCAAATTTTGAATGTTGTAGAATTAATCATTTGCACATAATTATTCGTTCCTGCAGCTCCTGTAGGGTCTAAAGGATACATACCAGAAGCCGATTGTCCAGCCCATGAATGAATTGGAGCTTTGTTTTCAACTGTACCCATGATATGTTGAACAGTGGAAGGATCGTTGCCATAGGCAGGCCCATCTTTTTCTGCACTGAAAGGAAATTGTTGAGGAACATTGCCATCTCTATCTTCCTGAATATGGCGTTTGAAAACCTTTTCCTGATCTAAAGGATTGTTCGCAAACAGTTCCCATAATGGTTTAGTAATATGAAACTCGGAGCAGGTAACGGAATAAGGTTGGTTATCATGCTTTTTGAAACGTTGCGCGAATAATGAACTTACTGCAAATAATGCACAAACAGATAATGTAGCTTTTTTCATTTTGTTAAATAATTTTGAGATGTAATTATGACTTATAATTACCTCACAAAATTAGGGCTTTATCAACTCTAAAAAAAATATTTACAAAACTAGTAGACCAATCGGAGTTTTTAAGAGTTTATCACTCCTTTGGGCTTATGGCTGAAGGTTTATTTATCCTCTTCCACACTAGAATAAGCAGATTTCATTTACCTCTCCTCACCTTGCCTCTTTAGTTATGTATCTTAAATAAGGTTGCTATAAAAATGAAAACCCCGAATAAATCGAGGTTTCCAAATCTGATGAAACGTATACTATTAATTTTATTTAATTTCTCCATCTTTGTAATTCTCTGTCTTTACAAGTTTTCCATCCTCATCAAACTCCTTCCATGCTCCTTCCTTTTTGCCATGAATGTATTTGCCTGTAATTTTTATTTTGCCCGATTCGAAGTACTCTTTGTACTCACCCTCTTCTAGGTTATTTACAGCATTAACTTCCGAATTGACATTTCCGTTCTTATAGAATGATTTTTCGTATCCATCTATTACTCCTTTCTTATAGGTGTATTCCATATTTATTTTTCCATCCGTACCGTACCATTGAGTAACGCCATCCCTCACTCCATTTTTATAAACACCTTTTTCTTGGAGCTTCCCATCGTTGTAATAAATGTTCTTTACCCCATTCAACACTCCCATCTTATAATCTATCTCGAATTTCGAACGGCCACCGTTGTAGAACCCCACACTCTTTCCATCCAATGTGTCGTTTACATAATAATCTTTTTGGCTGTAATAGCCTGATTTGTCAATCTGGATGCTGTATCCATTTTTCTTTCCATTTTTGTATTCATCAATGGTACTGATGATATTGTTGGAATAGTAGCCAATCCAAAGACCTTCCTTTTTGTCATTTTTGTAGGTTCCATAATACTCATATTGAGGAGTCTTTTCTTTCCAGAAACCTGTCTTTTTGCCTGATGCGTCTGTTTTGTTAGTATCAGCAGGAAATGCAGTGAACGCCTTTACGGAAAGGCTAAATAGTAAAATTGAAATGAATGAGAAAACGATTTTTTTCATATTAAATTATTTTTAGTTAACGACCACAAAATTCTTACTTTTAAAAAAATGACAAAACAAGTTTGCTGTTAAAATTTGTTAAGCCAAACTATAACCATTTCTTCTTCCTGAAATAAATAAGCAACGAAGAAATAATAGCCAACATAACTATCCAAATAATATAATACCCCGATTTAGTTTCTAACTCGGGCATGTATTTAAAGTTCATACCATACACACCAGCAATAAAAGTTACAGGTACAAAAAGTGTTGTGATAATTGTTAGCACTTTCATTATTTCGTTCATCTTATTGCTCACACTCGAAAGATAAATATCCATCATTCCAGATAATAAATCGCGATAGGTTTCCACGGTATCAATAACTCTTACCGTGTGGTCATGTATATCGCGCAAATAAATATCGGTGCTTGGTTTTATTAGCAATGTTTCACTCCGCTCCATGTTTCCTATTAATTCGCGCATTGGCCAAACTGCCTTTCGAACATATATCATCTCTCGTTTCATATAATGCAGTTGCTGCATCGTTTGTTTTGTTGGTTCTGTAATTAATTTTTCCTCCAATGTCTCAATTTTATCACCGATGCGTTCCAATACATTGAAGTAACAATCGACCACAGCATCAATCAGCGCATACGCCAAATAATCAGCACCCATCTTTCGTATTCTACCTTTCCCTAAACGTATCCTACTTCTTATCAAATCAAATGCGTCACCGCCATCCGCCTCTTGAAAAGACAAAACAGTTCCTTCCATCAATATTACACTGAGTTGTTCTGAACTTAGTTCATCGTTGTAATTAATCATTTTCATTATCGACACTACGTAGTTTTCGTAGTCTTCGAACTTTGGCCGTTGCCCTGTGTTCACCACATCTTCGAGCGTAAGCGGATGTATATTGAATTGTTTGCCAATAGCCTCTACTAATGTTGCTTCATGAATTCCATCCACATTAATCCAACGCACCATATCGGGTTTAACAAGTTTCACACATTCACTCCAATCATAGAAATCTTTTTCAATAAACTCCGTTTCGTTGTACTCAATCAGTGTAATCTTCACTCTGTTGGTTTGCGCTTCGCCAAGGTAGATAACCGTACCAGGAGGCGCTCCTGTTTTGTCGTGTTGTTCTGTCATCATTTTGTATTTTATTAAACCTTGTTGTTAAATGAATTAATCTTCTTCCTCTATATCGTCTTGCTTATTTCTCTTAGCCTTGTTTCCTTCTACCACAATCACAATCTCTCCTTTAATTGTTTTTGATTTGAAATACTCGAGTAGTTCTTGTAAAGTACCCCTTTTGTTCTCTTCAAACATTTTCGATAATTCACGCGAAATGGAAGCTCTTCGGTCTGCTCCAAAGAATTCAATAAACTGCTCCAATGCTTTCACTAATCGATGTGGCGACTCATAAAACACAATGGTTCTTGGTTCGTTTACCAATGACTTTATTTTTGTTTGACGACCTTTCTTTTGTGGGAGAAATCCTTCGAAACAAAATGAATCGGATGCTAAACCAGAATTGACAAGTGCCGGTACAAATGCTGTAGCTCCTGGCAAACATTCAACCTCAATACCTTTAGAAATACATTCACGTATTAATAAAAACCCAGGGTCGGATATACCTGGAGTACCTGCATCTGTTATCAATGATATCTTTTCGCCATTTGCAATTCGTTCAGTTATCATCTCCACTGTTTTGTGTTCGTTGTGTTGATGATGAGCAAACATTTTTTTCTCAATTCCAAGATGTTTCAACAATATCCCAGATTTTCGCGTGTCTTCTGCCAATATCAAATCCACTTCTTTCAAAATTCGAATCGCACGAAGTGTTATATCTTCAAGGTTTCCAATGGGTGTTGGTACTATGTATAGTTTCAATTTTTAATGATTTTTGTTTCAGTTTACCTGTTGTAGAAAGTCTCCAAATTTAATAATCAAATGATATAGATGATCAAATTCGTTCAAAGGTAAAGTTTCTGGCTTATCATAAATATCGTGATATGCTTTTATACCTCCCATTGAATAAATAAAAAATGCTTTCACACCCTTTTCGGTAAACGGAGAATGGTCGCTGTTAGCAGCTTTTCCGCGTATCTTCACATCTTTAATAAAATGATTTTCTGCGTTTAGTTGTTTTAATTTATCAAATTCCGTTGTGAACACACTACCATTTACTACTGTGATGCCCTCCTCGCCAGTCCCCATGATGTCCATGTTTACAAGGAAACGAATCCGATTGAGTGAAAAAACGGGATGCTCGGTGTAATATTTTGAGCCTAATAAGCCAGCCTCTTCGCCACAGAAAGCCATAAAAACAAAGGAATATTTTGGCTTATGTGCTGGCATGGAATAGTATTTGGCCAAACTCAGCAACATAGCAGAGCCACTTGCATTATCGTTCGCACCAGGAAAATACACATCACTTCCCATTTGCCCTAAATGGTCGTAATGAGCAGTAAATACAATGAATGAATCAGGAAATACAGAGCCCTCGACAAGCCCAATAACATTTTGTGAGGCAAACTCGGAAATGTATTTATTCTCGATATTGTAACTCATTACTTTTGGAATAGCATTTCGATTTCTTAAAACTTCAATGGTTGGAAACTCACTCACCTTTTGAGACACACTCCAGGTAAGTTTATCTTTTGCAATAACAATTGCTTTCGGCTTTTTTATTACTAAAGGTAAATCGTGAAGTTCCTTGGTGAGTTTGCCAGTATCATTTATATACAAAATCTTCTTGCTAAAATCTTGGTTAATGAATTTTTTATATTTCTTCTTTTTCATTACCAATTGATCGTCCGCCACCACAATAGTTCCTGTATCACTAGCACTCGGTGAACTCGGAGAGATGATATAATCTTTTCCAGCTATCAATTTTTGATTATCAAATTCAACTGAAATCTCACTCGGAAATGTATTCACTGGAAATGATAATGATTGATAATAACTGGATGTGATGGGTTTTAATCCTAACTTTTTAAATTCCTCGCGAATAAAACTCGCTGCCTTTGCCCCTCCATCATTTACATATCCCCTTCCGCGCATTTCAGCAGATGCCAAGGTATCGACAATTTTTCTACCATATAAATAGGTCTCACCTTTCTCTGTACTTTGTGCCATTAAAGGGAAACAAAATAATATAAAATAGAAAACAGAGAAATGCGTCTTCATTTAACTATACCTTCTTTCAATCAAATTCAGAAGTCGCTTAGTTGTTGACGATTCATCTTCCCAATTGTATAGCTTTTGAAGTGTGTAAAAATACTCCATAGCAGATTCCAAGTTTTCCGAATCATTAAAATGTTGAATAGCGATAATATATTCTTGAGCGTTACCATGAAAAAGTTCATTGATGTATTGAAATTTATCATTAATGCCGATAGCAGCTTTCATATCGGTTACGGCAGTTTTCACGCCTTTCTTAGCTGATGTGGCCTCCTCTTTCGTCTCGGTCTTTTTTTCTTCTTTTACGTTTTCGACAGCTTTAGGAAGTTCTCCTCCTAACAAGTCCGTTGGAGAAACAACAATTTCTTCAGCCTTTTTTACTTCTTCCTTTTCTATTAACTTCTCTATATCTTTCTCGGTCAGATTTGTTCCCACTGATTCAATTGATAGAGAAGTATCACTTTCTTGCTGCTTTTGATCTATATTCGGCTGTAATTTCGGTTGTTTGTCAGAAAAAGAATGGAGGTAATTAAAAACAATTGATTTCTGAAAAAGCTTTTCAATTTTATGAAGTATAGCCTCCAATTCTAATTGAGATATTGCGTCAGTATCGGTTATTCCATCCGAGTGATTCTTGATATCTTCAATCAATTCTTTAATCTCGTTTCTCAAATTTATTTTATCCATACGAATTATATTTTAAAAGGTAAAAAAATGCAACGCTTTTTTGTTTAGTTTTGTTGAACAATTATTTGGATTAAAATTACAACTATTTTTTCAGTTTTATAAAATGTTTCTCGAAAATACAATTCATCGCAATAAACGCAAAGGTTCAATTGAAGTAATTTGCGGTTCTATGTTTTCGGGTAAAACAGAAGAACTTATTAGAAGACTCAAGCGAGCCCAATATGCCAAACAAAAGGTTGAAATATTCAAACCTGCTATTGATACTCGATATGATGAAACGAAAGTGGTTTCACACGATAGTAATTCAATTCATTCCACACCAGTTCCTTCTTCTGCCAATATTCTTCTGCTTGCGAGCGAAGTGCAGGTAGTAGGTATTGACGAAGCACAATTTTTCGATATTGAACTCGCGAATGTTTGCAATCAACTAGCCAATAATGGGGTGAGGGTGATTATTGCTGGATTGGATATGGATTATTTGGGTAAGCCATTTGGACCTATGCCTGCCCTACTTGCAATTGCTGAATATGTTACAAAAGTACATGCAATTTGTATACGTTGTGGTAATCTTGCTAACCACTCACATCGGATGACTGATGAATCATCGTTAGTATTACTTGGTGAAACCAACAATTACGAACCACTTTGCAGAGATTGCTTTGTAGAAGCAAAAAAATAATCTATGAACTACAACATATCTTCTATTGCCGAAATAATCAAAGGAAGTAAGCATGGCAATGGCGACACGATTATATCCATCAAAATCTTATTAATTGATAGTCGAAAAATTTCTAATGCAGAAACATCATTATTTTTTGCCATTAAAGGCGAAAGACATGATGGACATGCCTACCTAGTGGACGTGTTTGAGAATGGAATCCGAAACTTTGTGGTTTCTACACTTCCCGAAAACCTCGAAGTATTTCCAAATGCAAATTTCATTCTAGTAAAAAACACGCTTACAGCTTTACAGCAACTTGCTAAATTCCATAGAGAGCAATTCAAAATCCCAGTGATTGGTATCACAGGAAGTAATGGTAAAACGATTGTAAAAGAGTGGCTTTATCAATTAATGAGAGAGGACAGAAAAATAGTGCGCAGTCCTAAAAGTTTCAATTCTCAAGTTGGTGTTCCTTTATCTGTATGGCAAATAAACGAAGAAAATGACTTTGCTATATTTGAAGGAGGAATTTCCAAACCTTCAGAAATGGGGCAATTGAGAGACATCATTCAACCAACAATTGGTATTATTACTAATATAGGTCAGGCTCATGATGAAAACTTTGAGAACACCAAGCAAAAAACACTAGAAAAACTCAAACTTTTTCTAGACGCTGAAGTAATCGTTTATTGTAAAGACTACAATTTGATTCATGAAGAAATAAGCACTAATAAAAACTTCGAAGATACCAAAGTATTCAATTGGTCTAGGAAGTTACGAGCCGATTTGCTAATTGGACGAATCACAAAAAAAGAATTTGACACTGATATTCAAGGAATATTTAAGAACGATTTCATCAATATATCGATTCCATTTACTGACGAAGCTAGCATTGAAAATGCAATCCATTGCTGGGCTGTTCTGCTTTGTCTAGGATATGAAAATAGTCATATTGCTAAACGTATGCGCTTTTTGAGTCCTATAGCCATGAGACTTGAATTAAAAGAAGGAATAAACAATTGTTCGATAATCAATGATAGCTACAATTCAGATTTGAGTTCATTGATAATCGCTTTAGATTTTCTGAACCAACAAAAACAACATGTTAAGAAAACACTTATCATATCGGATATCTTACAAAGTGGACAAACGAATGAAACGCTTTATAAAGAAGTAGCTGAACTTATTCATAGAAAAGGAATCTCGAGAGTAATCGGAATTGGAGAAGGTATTTCAAGTCAACAAGAGTTGTTTAGAATGGAAAAAAGTTTTTACCCATCAACAGAGGCTTTCATCCACGCATTTAACAACTCTTTTTTTCGTGATGAAACAATCCTTCTAAAAGGAGCTAGAGCATTCGGGTTCGAGGCTATAACCAAAATAATTCAGCAAAAAGCCCATGAAACAGTTTTGGAAATCAATCTTAATTCAATTATTCATAACCTTAATTATTTCCGTTCGAAACTTAATTCGAACACAAAAATAATGGCTATGGTTAAGGCTTTTTCATACGGAAGCGGGAGTTTTGAAATTGCGAATGTGCTTCAATTTCATAGGGTAGACTATTTATGTGTGGCTTATGCTGACGAAGGAATAGAGCTAAGAAAAGCGGGCATAACTATGCCCATAATGGTAATGAATCCAGAAGAACAAAGCTACGAAGCAATGCTAAAATTCAACCTTGAGCCTGAAATTTACAGCTTCCGCGTATTAAGCTTGTTCGAGGACTCCATCAAGAGAATAACCAACAAGAGCGGTAATCTCATTCCTATTCATATAAAATTGGATACAGGTATGCATCGACTAGGCTTTGATGAAAACGAAGTTAACGAATTAATTGTTAGAATTAAAAACAACAAGAACATTCTAATAAAATCTATATTTTCTCATTTAGCAGCTAGTGATGAACACCATCATGACGAATTTACTTGGCAGCAGATAAAGAAGTTCAATTTGATGACGGATAAAATTACCTTGCATTTTAATTACATCATTTTGAAACACATTTTAAATTCAGCTGGTATCTCTCGATTCCCTGATGCGCAATATGATATGGTACGTTTAGGAATTGGAATGTATGGTGTAGGAGCTAACGATGCTGACCAAAACCAATTACAAAATGTGAGTTCTCTAAAAACAAGTATCTCCCAAATAAAGAACATCCCTATGAACGAAACCATTGGATACAGTAGAAAAGGAGTTGCAAGACGCAATATGCAAATTGCAACCGTTCCCATTGGTTATGCTGACGGACTTAGCAGGAAATTGAGCAATGGAAAAGGGAAAATGATAGTTAACGGAAAACCTGCCCCTATTGTTGGAAATGTATGCATGGACATGTGTATGATTGATATCACCGAAATTAATGCAAGTGAAAATGACGAAGTAATTGTATTTGGTGATAATTATTCGATACTTGAAGTATCAAAAAATGCAGAAACGATACCGTACGAAATCCTAACAAACGTATCTAGAAGAGTGAAAAGAATTTACTATCAGGAATAATATTAGAGTGATAACGCGTATTCAATTCCCACAATGAATAAGTCTTGTGGTGCTGAAACATTATATTCTTGTTGAATCAAGTAATACAAACCAAAAGAATTCCTATCATTTCGCTTGTAATCTAAACCTAGTGTGTATCTATTTCTACTCCACATTTTATTCGACTCCAAAGCCCTAGGATTATTAATTTGATAACGAAGTTCAATAGCAACATAGGGTGTTATTGGTTTATCGATATCATATTTCAGCTCGAATTTATTTCTTGAATACCATTCCGGAACTCTACCTTTGGCACTTGAGAGTACATTCCGATTTTCAGCTTGAATACGTTCCCGAAAAGAGAGACCTAGTTTTCCAAATTTTTTCTTTACACTTAAATCTAACATCAAGCGATGACGAAAACTTATCGAATTATCCTTAAGAGATTTTTCAATGGATCGATAAGACAAAGTTATTTTTAGAAAATTGTAAGGTTTATAAGCTATCCCTGGTTGAGAATAAAACAAATTAGTGCGAGTAAAATTCTCGCGCAATCTATATTCTTCTACAAAAACAAAAGAAAATTTCCTATTTAGTTTTTTTTCAACACTAAAGGTTACCCACAACCCAGCATCTTTTGTTTCCTGTGAAAACATAACAGAAGTAGTGAAGACAAGTAATAGACAAGAAAAAAAAATTTATTCATGATTATAAATCAATCCTTTTTTGTCTCGTAATAAAATACACGAATCAAGGCTGTGTCTTTCAAAAAGTCTACTTGTGTAATTTCAATTCTATTGATTTTAATTCCAAGTCTATTCTCTAAGTCTGCTTTAAACTCAACTTTATTCTGTGGTTTAATTAACTCGATGTTTTCATAATTGATCATTTGTGATACTTCCTTTTTCATAAAGGTTGTTGTCTCAAGTAAAAACGTGCAGACAAGAATAATTAAATCAATGAAAGAGATTTCAATCCAATTGCCTTTACTCAATGCAGTTATTAACCCCATTGCAATCACTAGAAACATATACGTCATATCTTTGGTGGTTATCCCTTCTGTCCTGAAACGCAACATCGAAAAAACAGCGAACAAGCCAAACGCTGCACCCATACTCATGTCTGACTTATTCAAAATAAAAGTAATCAGGAAGATGATGATATTGAAAATAAAAAGAGTGTAGAAATTTTCTCTGTTCTTGTAAACTGGGAAATAAATAAATCTAATTAGAATAATTACAGAAACAATATCAATAGATAATCGGATAAAAAATTTAGGACCTAGTTTTTCGAACAAACTAAATCCTGTTGAAACGGTTTCGTCATTTAACTGTTGCAAAAGTACCATAAAGTGTTTTTTTAATTAAAATTAAATTAGGTTTAAACGAATTGTGTTTTATCCTATTAAAAAGATTTATTACTCCATAACAATACTTACTCATTGAGCCTTCTCGAACATGATATTTTTTCATCAAATTCAGAAAAGGAGAATGCACCGAACTATCCTGCTTTACCTCCGCTATAATCAGATTACCTATTGTAGTCTCACTCGACTCGTTTTTGAATTTAAGGTCGATGTCAATGGTAACTCGTTCAGGACAATTTTTATTAACCAAAGTTACTCTTGAAAAGTTAGTCGATAATTTGGCTTCCAATTTTTCAGGTAAAAATGGCGTTTTCGACTTAAGTAAGACTTCTGCTTCTTGTTCGATCAACCCTGAAATCATACTTTGTCTTACTCTACTTTTGATGGTTCTTCCTTTATTTGTTTTGAATTTGATTTCAAAGAAATTCAAATCTGATTCTACATATCTCCTGCTTCTTATTTTATATCTACTGGGTTTACCTCTTTGATGGGCATGATACAAGTCGAATCCGATTGTATCATAATAGAGTGTTTCGTATTTACTTATTCGCTTTTTGTTAACCTCAAGAACTCTATAATCATTCTTTATTTGTTTTAAAAACGTCAATAAATCAATATGTCGAAAAACAAATTTCTTGTCTGTCCTATTCATCAATGCAACACCATCCATCTCAGCGAGTGAGATGATTTCGAAAGTTGCCAATATATCGTCTAGTTCGCTCAACCTAATATTGATAGGTGTACTTTTTGATAGAAATTACCGAACCTGCTCCATCGGTGGTTTTCTTTTCTGTCTTCATACCATTGACATTATAGGTATAAATTGATTTTCTTACCAACTTTCCTTTTGCATCAGTTACCAATTCAAATGTTTTTTCCCCTTTTGAATTATAGCCGAAGGAAGTTTTCTCTATCAAGTTATCTTTTGCATCGTAATCGGTCTCCGACAATTTATCATTCGAACCGTTGTATTCTGAAACAGTTCTTAGAGTGACATTTCCTTTTTCATCATAAATAATGTGTTCTAACTCATCATTATTTTTATTGTATTTGATGGACTCCTTCTTTTTGAAGGTCCCATCCTTCCTATACTCCATTATCTCTTCTATTTCTCCGTTTTTATTGAATTTCTGGAACGATTCTGTAAATGTTCTTTCCTTTCCTTCAGCAATTTCCGTTAGGGTTGCCGTAATGGCCTTAATTTTGAATTTCTTCACCTCTTTCTTGTTTTGAGCAAAAGAAAAAGAATTAAAAAACAAGAATACAATTAATAGATTTGATGCGAAATTCATTTGATGATTTGTTAATTGTAAACAACCATTGTTCCCGATTCATACAATTGTTTCCGAGAAGTAATTTCTACACTTTTAGAAACGGCTATTTTAGGTGCTGAAGCATTTACTGGTGGTCCAACAGTACCTAAGGAGTCATTTGAGTAAGTATAAATTTTATAACTCCCCTTTCTTAGGTACTGAAATTCAAATACTCCATCAGGACCTGTTTTAGTGTTATTACCATAAGTGGCATCATCACCATAAATAATATAAACGGTTTTGTCCGCAGAAACGTATTGACCGTAACACGTTGTAAAATCGGCACTCATTTTCCTTTCCATTACTTTGCCTTTTATAGTTGCCTGTCCTCCTTCGCCTGCTTGTTTTTTGCACGATATTGAGAAGAGCAAAATAAATATAGATATTCCACAAATTATTTTTTTCATTTTTTCCTTTTATTACTTTGTGATAACGAATTTACCACTTCCTATTATTTCAGAATTATTAATTGCTTGATATAAGTAAATACCATTTGCTAAAACATTTCCATCAATTTTTGATGAAGATGTATTATTCATGATTTCTGTAAATACCAATTGGCCAGTATTATCAAAAACATTTATAGTCCAAGTCTTAATTTTGTCTAATGAATTGATGCTTATGGTGGCATCCGATTGAAAGGGATTTGGACTGCAAGCAATTATAATTTTATCTTTTTTATATTCTTCAATTGTCTCAATATAAGATAAACCAGAAGGAAAAAGGTGATGGGCATAAACATCTAAATCTGTTGTACTTCTTTTATCTTGCCAACAGAATATAGCACCTCCATCTCCAGTTGAAACTTGTTTTGGAGAAGATTGACCACCATTAGCTGTGGCAACTGGTGCCCCAGTATTTAACCACAATTTTGTTCCTAATGAATCTATTCGTTGAGCATATACATTCCAAGTCCCTCCTGAATTTACAGAGTCTTGCCATGTAATAATTACACCTCCAGATTCATCACCCACAGTATTCGGGTTAATCCCTGTTGCTATTAACATTCCATAAGTTCCCCATTGCAATACACCAGAAGGAGAAATCTTGTTAGCATAAACCTGAACAATTCCTGTTCTATTGTCTTTCCAACTGATAATTGCTCCATTTATTCCTTCAGTAGACATGTCTAATGCTGATTGATTTCCGAGATAATTACATACAGCCACACCTAACGAATTCCAAAGTAGAGTACCACTTGCTGATAAGCGTTGTGCATAGGCATCATACCCTCCGCTGCGTTTATCTTGCCATCCAACATATACTCCACCTTGACCATCCTCTCGAAGTTTAGGATTAGTTTGTCCTCCACCCGTAGGGCACACTTTCACTCCATTTGCAATCCAAAGTAGCGCTCCTGTTGAGTCTACTCGTTGAGCATAAACATAATATTCGAGACCATTTCTGAAATCCTGCCAACCGATTATAGCACCACCCTTCGTATCCTGCCGAACTTTGATATTTGATTGTTTATTTATAGCACTACAAATTGACACACCACCACTTCCCCATTTTAGAATTCCGTTCGCGTCAATTCTATTCGCATAGATGTCTACGTTGCTTGTTGATGAACTATCTTCCCATGCAATAATTGCTCCTCCATTCATATCACTCGTCAAAGCAGGTTTCCTTTGATTATTTGAAGTTGTGCAAACTCCAACCCCATTTAGCGCCCACAATAAATTTCCACTTGAATCAACTTTTTGAGCATAAATGTCGGCATTACCATTTCGATCGTCTTGCCAAGCAATTATTGCACTTCCATTTCCAGCATCAATAATAACTTCATTTTTCTGACTTAACGTATCAGTACAAATAGGAATACCATTAGCTGTCCAAATCGGATAACCCTCCGCATTTAATCGTTGTGAATAAATATCCGAATAGGTTGAATCGTTCCTATGGTCTTCCCAAACCATAATTGCACCTTTTTTTCCATCCGTTACAATGTAACAATTGCTCTGATTATGAGAACCTACACTTACCTGCGTGTTAATAGAGGGATCTATGTTCCATTGAGATTGACCTTGCAAACTAATAAGTGAGTAAATCACTAGTAGAAATAGTCTTATTTTCATTAAGTACATTAATAATGTTTCGCCAAAGTTAATATAATATTAATATTACAAAAATGATTTTCGTTAATATGCAGACACTAGAAAAGTTAATTCGTTATACCTTGACTTACAAAACAATCTCGGAGCAAGACTGGAATCTCACGCTTGCCCGGCAGGTCCGCCAAAATTAAGCGGAAATCCTCCAGGACCATCAGTATCCTTAATGGTTCCGTGTATCTGTTCAAATTTGGCGACATTTTCCTTCAATGCCTTTAATAGTCGTTTTGCATGCTGAGGAGTAAGAATTATTCTTGATTTTACCTTTGCCTTTGGCACTCCAGGCATCATCTTAACGAAGTCTACAATGAATTCCGAATTCGAATGAGTTATAATGGCAAGGTTTGAATAAATCCCTTCTGCCGTTTCTTCACTAAGTTCTATATTTAACTGATTATTGTTGTTTTGTTCTTCCATGGTTATATGTTATTAAGTCGCAAAGATAATTTTTTTAGAGTACAAATAAATAATTAGCGCTTCGTTTTTCAGCAGTTTTTTACTGAACAATTCTTATTTCAAAATAAAGTAGCTAGATATAGAATTAAAGATTCCTAAAGGATTCCCTAAACCTGTTTACGATTACAATGAAATCAAAATCACTCCTGAAGGATTTGTTTTAGCAAGAAAATTATTTTAAAACCGAATTCTTTCCAAAGACAGTTCTACATTCAGTTCGTCCTCCCAACAACGCATATCTGCAATTGCTCATACCAATCACGCATTCAGTCATGGAATAAAAGGTATGATACGAAAACAAAATGTGATGTCACTGCAAAACCTAATTTGGAGGGATATTTTATTGTAGGATGGAGGAGTAAACAACGTAGAAGTACAGCCCATTAATCCAATAATCAAAACAATCGAGATGAATTAAACATTATCGAATGTGTTGGAGAAATTAAAACAAGAAAGTGTATGAGGAAGCAATTTACTTGGCGTACCCTGATAACAACATAAATTCACAAAGGATTTTAGACTCACTAACACAGTTTACTGGATTGATGATTTCTTATGATTTTCGCTAGGACATATAAACATGGCAAGGAAACATTGACAGAAACAGAATTAAATGAATTAATATTGTTCCAGATCAAACGTGCTAACTGCCTGGAGCTTTGTTTACTGACAATAGCTATCGCAACAACGGATTAAAAGCCGATATAGCCCTTGGAATAAAGGAAGAGCAATCATTACTGGAAAGGAAGAAGACAATAGTAAATTTAAAGTTCCGACTTTGCGAAACATCCAAATGAATATCCTTATATGCACGATGGGCGATTCAGAAACTTGCAGCAGTTAATTAATCATTATGCCGACCCGAAAAATTTCTATAAAGGATATGATTTATCACTAAACAAAATTGGAGTATTAACTGAAAAAGAAAAAACGGAAATAATTTCTTTCCTGAAAACATTAACTGATAAGACATTTTTGTACGACCGAAGATTTGCAAATCCTCACTTAAGATAATTAGGAAAACTAATCACTGTGTCCTTTGATGTCCTTATTATTATCCATTTTTAATTGCTCTTCAGTTTTAATAAATTGTTTCAAAGAATCGGAAATATCTTTTTCATTAAACTTATCTAAATCTGGTTTACCTGCATTCACCCATGCGGTGTACCACATACTTCCCACCATGATTATTGCTCCTCTCATTCTTCTTTCGACCATACCGTTCAACATTATATTATACTCATTCGTATATTCTGAAGAATAAACTTTTACCATTGTTTGTCCTCTGTTTTCAAAACTGTATTTTTTATCAGGAGAATATCTTGCATTAAGTTCTGATTCGAATCTTAATACCGAATCAAGAGCAGCATTACTTGCTTCTACAGAACCCCAAGCTTTTTCAAGGGGCTTGTCAATATATTTCGCCTTTCCGACCCAATAATCATAGTCCTCCGATTTAAGTTCAGGTATACGCGACTCCCAAAATCCATGAATCCCTCTTTGATTAGTAAATTGCCCATTATAGTTAGAGGTGGTATGTAAAGGAACATGAGAATCTGCAATGTAATGTCCAATATTAGCAGAATAATGGAGGATTAAATCAAGATTTTCCTTACGAAATGCTTCAGTCAATCTATTCATCATTTTATCAATATGCCAAGGAACAATACCATGAGCCTTCAAAGTATCCTCAGAGTATTTCTTTATGGCTGCATTCCACTTATGAGGTATAGAATCAAAGGCATACTTTCCATATCTATCGATATCGATGTAGTGACGACTTGCCTCATCGGGATTCACATACCTTCTTTTATCAGGATCAACAGCATGCTCTGTGATGTAATCTAGATGCTGCTTATAAAACCCTATCATTCCTTCAGGTAAAGTAAAAACAGCCATTCGGTTGATTTTTTTATGAGCAAAAAATCCCCACGACATAGCAGGTTCATTGTGGGGAATAATAAAAAGTAAAAGGGAAAAAAGAAGAAAGAGTAATAATGTTTTTTTCATATAAAATGACCTCAGTGTATTTTTCTCGATTCTGAAAGAAGATTAGGTGTTCAGGTGAATTAAGTACTTTCCTTCCAATACCGGAATAATATCTGTTTTGTCGAGCGACAA
>JBAXQU010000052.1:0-23366 GCA_037131555.1 Bacteroidota bacterium | reverse complement strand
TTCCCATCACACCCGAGCCAAGCACCGCCACTTTTTTTATGCTTCTGTTACTCATAATTCAGTTATTTAAAATTAGACTCTCGTTTAAAATGACTTAAATCTTTTTCCAAAATTAGTGTTTTTTTAAAGAGGAAAATAAACTATTGTCATTTCTGTTAAAATAGTAATCGGGCTAAATAGATAGATGTAAAAGCAAAAGATATTAAACTTTACAACCTACTTTGTAATTGCAAATTTTCCGCTCTGGAGATTTAGGATCACATCAGGCCTTTTGACTCTGATATAACTCAACCTTGCCAAAGGCGCTTTACTTCCAATTAATTCTTCATCGAATGACTCTTTCTGGATTCGTGCTTGGAGTTCCTCTCCTCCTGTTTTTGAGAATACTACAAAAACATCGGGCATAGGTAGGTTTGGGTCAAGTCCTTGCTTTTCGATATAAGTAGGTTCAAAAAAAAGTTTAAGTGGAAATTGCTCAGGAAAAACTTTTACAGGTGATATTTTCCCTCCTTTATAGGTATAAAACTTCAATGTTTGAGAATACATATCTTCTTTATAATAGCCATCAACTGCAATAAGGCTTTCAGTTGGCGATACGGTCCAGAGTTTTACATCAAAATTCAAGTCTCCATTAGAGGCAGATAATAAGTTGTTCTTCTCATTTAATAATAAGACATGAAATCGAGGGTCGTTTGGAATGAATTTCTTTCGTTTGACATCAAAGTTTTCAATCATTTTATATCTCTCAGTAATTGGGAAAGAATCTTTTTTTGCAAAATTCAGTTGATGTATGTTTGTGAATACAGAGTCGGGTAGTAAATAAAAAATGTCTTTCACAGAATGGGTTCGTTGTGCAAATCCCTCTATGGAAGATATGCCGATAAAAACAATACACAAAAGAGTATTTAGAAATAGTTTCATACAATAATGTTTTACGTTTAACCTATTTATCAAGGGCAAATATATAAATTTAAATGTGATATACTTACCTGATTCTTATCAAGTTTTCTAAACACCTCCATGTTACTAAAAGATTAATGGATTTAAATTATGCTTTCGGATGAGCTTGCTTATGAATACTCTTTAACTTTTCAACGGTATTGTGGGTATACACTTGTGTAGCCGAAAGGTTTGCATGTCCAAGAAGTTCCTTTATCGCATTCAGGTCTGCGCCATTGTTTAGCATGTGCGTGGCAAATGTATGACGGAGCACGTGTGGACTCTTTTTATCAATTGTAGTTACTAATGATAAATAATTGCGAACTACTGCATAAACTGTTTCTTCGGATAGCTTTTTTCCATTAGTGGATTCAAACAAAAAAACATTCGGCACCTCTTTTTTTGTTTTGATATACGATTCAATGGCCTCTTTTAATTCTTTATTGAAGGGAATTATACGCTCCTTGTTTCTTTTACCAAGCACTTTAAGTTGACATTGATGTAGATCAATGTTAGCCACTGTTAAATTTATCAATTCAGACAGTCGCATGCCAGTAGCATAAAATAATTCTATAATCAACTTGTTGCGTACTCCTTCTTCATCTCCACCAAAATCAACTGTATCGAGAAGCAGATCCATCTTTTCCTTTTCTACAAAGACTGGTAAACGTTTCGAGGTTTTAGGTGACAATATCTTAAGCATCGGATTCTCGGTAACAAAATTTTGCCTTAAAAGGAATTTGTAAAATGTCTTTAAGGTTGTGATTTTTCTATTTACCGAGCGAGGAGACGTTTCGTTTTCCATCAAACTCACTATCCAAGAACGGACAACTGTGTGATTGACATCTCCTAGGTTTTTTATTTCGTAAGTTTTATCGAGATAGGAGATGAACTGAATTAGGTCGTTGGTGTAGGCAACTAACGTATGATTAGAAAATCGCTTTTCGTATTGAAGGTAGTTTACAAACTTGTCTTTTCCTAAAATCAATTCCATAAAAAAGGGAAATACTTAATTGTTCATATAAATAACTCCGTAAAGTTAATCAAACAATTAAATACTTCCCCTTTTTGGGAATAATATTTAAAGAATTATGCTTCTTCTGTGTAGTATTTCTTTTTTACGTAAATGGCTTTTTTCTTACCTTCTCGGAAAACTACAGATGGCTTTGTGAATTTTTGACGATCACGTAATTCTTTTACAACACCTGTCTTTTCAAATTTTCTTTTGAACTTCTTAAGTGCTTTCTCTATTGGTTCTCCGTCTTTAATTTGTACTATTAACATTCTCTTTTATTTAATTAATTTCTTGTTATTATTTTAGTCCCTTCTTTGATTGGGGGTGCAAATATATAAAAAATTAGATACTTGATGCCAAATAATGGAAATTATTTTCGCATCTGCTTACCAATGCCTTTTTTATTATTTCATTATTTCGCGCGAAATAACCAGTTTTTGTATTTCCGAAGTACCTTCACCTATGGTACAAAGTTTACAATCGCGGTAATACTTTTCGGCTGGAAAATCTTTGGTATAGCCATACCCACCAAATATCTGCACTGCTTCATTCGAAACTTTACAAGCTACTTCGGAGGCATAATATTTAGCAAAAGCTCCTTCTTTTGTCATTTTTAAACCTTTGTTTTTTCTATCGGCAGCCAAAAGAGTAAGTAATTCAGCCGCTTCTATTTCGGTAGCCATATCGGCTAATTTGAATGCTATCGCCTGAAATTGAGAGATAGGTTTGCCAAATTGTTCTCTTTCCTTTGAATATTTAAGGGCACAATCAAATGCTCCTTTTGCAATACCCACTGACAACGCAGCTATAGAGATACGGCCACCATCCAATACTTTCATAGCTTGTACAAAACCATCACCTTCTTTGCCCATCATCTGATCCTTGTGAATGCGACAGTTATCAAATATGAGCTCTGCGGTTTCGGAAGCACGCATCCCTAGTTTGTTTTCCTTTTTACCTGATTTGAATCCGGGTGTTCCTTTTTCAATAATGAATGCCGACATTCCGTGCGAATCTCCTTTGTTGCCTGTACGAGCTATCACAACGGCTACTTGACCAGTTATTGCATGGGTGATGAAGTTTTTTGAGCCATTTAGTACATAGTAATCTCCGTCTTTCACGGCTGTGGTGCTCATTCCTCCGGAATCGGAGCCTGTACCTGTTTCGGTTAAACCCCAAGCTCCTATCCATTCGGCCGTTGCCAACTTGGGTAAATATTTTTTCTTTTGTTCTTCGTTTCCAAAAGCAAGAATATGACCTGTACATAAGGAATTGTGAGCCGCCATAGACAAGCCAATTGAGCCACACACTTTTGATAACTCAACTATCGCTGTAACATATTCGGTATAAGAAAATCCTGAACCTCCATATTCATGTGGCACCAATACTCCCATCAACCCTAGTTCACCAAGTTTTTTGAAAACCTCTACTGGAAATGTTTGCGCTTCGTCCCACTCCATCATTTTTGGTTTTATGTGGTCTGCGCCAAATTTTTTAATCATATCAGCTATCATTTGCTGATTCTCGCTAATGCTAAAATCCATCTTGTTGTTTTTTATTAAGTCGACAAAAATATAAATAATATTTGAACGAAATTTGACTAATTAAGTGATATTAGTCAGACGAGTGATTTCTTCACTATAATGTATGTGAATGAAACCCTCTTAATTTTGGCGACTGGAAGTAGAGGTGCATCCTATAATAAAACCTTCGGCACAAAATACTGTCGTCTTCACGTTTTTTATCATTGATATTATTATAAAAACACTAATTTTGCCCAACAATAATGCAAAACCAAAATAATTAATAATTATTCAACACTCTAAAATATGCCTATTTACCACAAGTTGGGAGCTTTTCCGCAGAAGCGACATATACAATTCAAAAAACCTGATGGTGGATTGTACTACGAGCAGCTGTTTGGCACCGAAGGCTTCAACAGCCATTCATCATTGCTCTATCAGATGCATCGTCCTACACAGGTTAAAGAAATTCTTGCCTCGTATTCAGTAGCACCTAAGATTGCTATCGACAAAAACATAAAATCATTACTCCTTAAGGGTTTCGACATAAAACCAACTGCCGATTTTTTAGAAAGCCGGAAGGCGGTGCTTGTGAATTCCGATTGCATCATTGGTTTGGCAGCACCTCAAAAGTCGCTTAGAACCTATTTTTATAAAAATGCCGATGCCGATGAAATGATATTTATTCATAAAGGAAAAGGTAAACTTAGAACTTTCATGGGTAATATCGATTTCGAATATGGCGATTACCTTATCATCCCAAGGGGAATGATTTACCAAATCGATTTCGAAACTGCTGACAACCGACTATTTTATGTCGAGTCGCATGCTCCATTTTATACACCGAAACGCTATAAAAGTTCATCTGGTCAGCTCTTGGAACATTCTCCATTTTGCGAACGCGATTTTAAATTGCCTATTGAACTCGAAACTTATGACGAGAAAGGTGATTTTGTGGTAAAGATTAAAAAAGAAGGAATGATGCACGAATTCGTGTATGCAACACATCCTTTTGATGTGATTGGTTGGGATGGATATAATTTCCCTTTCGGTTTCAGCATACACAATTTCGAACCCATAACTGGCCGTGTGCATCAACCACCTCCTGTACACCAAACTTTCGAAACATCAACTTTTGTTGTTTGTTCTTTCTGTCCACGTCTTTACGATTACCATCCAAAAGCAATACCTGCGCCTTACAACCATAGCAATGTGGATGCAGATGAAGTATTGTATTATGTTGATGGCGATTTTATGAGCCGTAACAACATCGAACAAGGGCACATCACTTTGCATCCAAAAGGTATTCCTCATGGGCCTGCACCTGGTGCCACCGAAAGAAGTGTAGGGCAAAAAGAAACACTTGAATTGGCTGTGATGGTTGACACCTTCCGTCCACTCATGGTTACTGAAGAGGCCATGGGTATTGATGATGGAAAGTATTATAGAAGTTGGGTGGAATAGGATGCCCCTCCTAAGCTCCCTTAAAGGAGGAAGTGATAATTGAAAATGGTAATGAAATATAAGTTTAATAAATAGTAAAAATCAATAAGTCCTTGCAACACTTCCCCATCGGGAAGGTAGAGTGGGGCCAAAAAATTATGGCAAAAGAAGTAAAGAATGTAGAGTACGGTTTAGAGAAAATATTTGAGGGAGCGCAAGACTTTCTTCCATTATTAGGAACCGATTATGTAGAATTTTATGTAGGTAATGCAAAGCAAGCCGCACATTTTTATAAAACCGCTTTCGGATTTCAGTCCTATGCTTACAAAGGGTTAGAAACAGGTTGCAAGGAATATGCATCATACGTATTATCTCAAGACAAAATACGTTTGGTATTAACCACTCCTTTAGATTCAAAGTCGCCAATCAACGAACATTTGGCTAAACATGGTGATGGTGTAAAGGTAATAGCCCTTTGGGTGGAGGATGCAACTAAATCGTTTGACGAAACGGTGAAACGTGGTGCAAAACCTTTCATGAAACCAACCGTAGAAAAGGATGAACACGGAGAAGTTATCCGTTCAGGAATTTATACGTATGGCGAAACAGTGCATATTTTTGTGGAACGCAAAAACTACAAAGGAATTTTTCTTCCTGGTTATACATCTTGGAAATCGGACTACAACCCAACATCAGTAGGCTTGAAATTTATTGACCACATGGTAGGTAATGTTGGTTGGGGAGAGATGAACCAATGGGTGAAATGGTATGAAGATGTGATGGGGTTTGTGAACTTTTTATCATTTGACGACAAACAAATCACTACCGAATATTCGGCATTGATGAGTAAAGTAATGAGCAACGGAAATGGAAGAATAAAATTTCCAATAAACGAACCTGCTATAGGCAAGAAAAAATCGCAGATTGAAGAATACATCGACTTTTATGAAGGCCCAGGATGTCAACACATAGCAGTGGCCACTGATGATATCATTAAAACGGTTAAAGAATTAAGAGCACGTGGGGTAGAATTTCTTTCGCCACCACCTCATGCTTATTACGAAGACATTCCAAAGCGGTTAGGTAAACACATGGACATGATGAAAGAAGACATGAATGTGATTGAAAGTTTAGCCATCATGGTGGATGCGGATGAAGAAGGTTATTTGTTGCAAATATTTACCAAACCTGTTGAAGATCGCCCTACTTTATTTTTTGAAATTATACAACGCATGGGAGCCAAAGGTTTTGGTGCAGGTAATTTCAAAGCATTGTTCGAGTCGATAGAAAGAGAACAAGAGAAAAGAGGTACGTTATAATCAAATCAGGAAACTGGAAAAGTCAATTCTATTTAAAGGATAAAATGGTGAAACGTGTTTTTGTTTTTCTTCTCGCTATGCTTACACTTGCAGCTTGCAACAGGCCTGCTGTGTTTGCTGAGGTAAAAGTGAACGACCGTTACACCATTTCCATTCCCGACTATCTGCAACCTTGTAAGGACTTACACAAGGATGCTTCGCTACAGTATCAGAATCCGGATAAAGGTATTTACGCTTTGGTGATTGACGAAAAAAAGAAAACCATGCAGGATTATGATTTGAATTATGATATTGATGCGTACTTCAACAATATTGCCAAACAAGGTTTTATAGATGCGATAAAGAATGGAAAGATTAGCATTCCTGGGAGACAAGAAATAAATAACAACAAAGCTTTAATTGCAGAAATAACGGGCAAAGTGGAGCAAACGGATGTGTTTTATAAACTTGCAATTATTGAAACGCCTTCTACCTTTTATCAGTTTTTGGCTTGGACAAGTGCCGAGAACAAAGAGAAATTTGAGCCTGATATGTTGAAGATGATAGAATCGTTTAAAGAACTTCCTGTGGCTAAAGAAGAATTACCCGAAAACAAAACACTGAACGATAGTGTTAAAATTCAATTGAAATATTAATATTCCTTTTTTATTAGTAAGGTTTGTTGTTGAAAAAACATCAACCAACGGCAGTGTTTCTGCTAATTTACCCTAAATACCAACTAGCTTAACACTATTCTATTTACTGACAATTTTGCAGTTCGACCTGACAAAATTTCAGTACGCGAAATGAAAAATAATAAATTTTGTCAGTGTCTAACAATTTTTTGGAATGGCATATAAATTGTTAGTGCCGAAATTGTAAATAAATAAAATGTTTAACTAATTAAAAAAAAATTATTATGACAATTGTAAAATGGAAAAAGCCCTCAATAGCAGGGCACGAAACAACAAGTCCTGTGGTTTTTAATTCTCCGATTGCAGGGTTGTTTGAAAATTTGTTAGGAGATGATTTTTTTACAAGGGAATTTGCATCTTATGTTCCCGCTGTAAATTTTTCGGAAGGTAAGGAGCGTTATCATTTAGATTTATCTGCTCCAGGTTTTGAAAAAGATGATTTTAAAATTGAACTTAACAAAGGAGTTCTTACTATTTCAGGTCATCACAAAACTGAAAAAGAAACAACTGAAAAAACTTACAGTCGCAAAGAGTTTAGTTATGGTTCATTTCAAAGAAGTTTCACTTTGCCTGAAGGGGTGAATGAAAATGGTGTGGAGGCAAAGTATGAAAATGGTATTTTGAAAATATCATTAGCTAAAAAAGAAGATGCGCACCAAGATGTTGTTGAGATTAAAATTTCGTAATTAGCAGTGTTTAACTTTTAAGACTAAATATTATGGTATCGCCTATAGTATGCTTAGCTGGTTTGTTCGTAGCAGGTGCAGCTTGGCTTGCATCTAATAAGAACACCGAAAAAAGTAACAATGAAGTTACCTATGATGAAGGAAATCGTTCTCAAGACAAAAATGAGAATAATTTTCTAGATTTTTCGGGTGGCTTGTTGGGAATTTAATTTCACAAAAAAAAGAAAAAGGGGGTATGCGAATACCCCCTTTTTTTATTAAATTGTTTGTTGGTGAAAAAACACCAACAAAGGCTGCACTTATGTATGTTGTTGTCAAGTGTTTATTTTGTACTTTCTTTTTTATGCAAGTAATATTTCAAACCTAATGTAACTATACTTGCTCTATTAGTTATTTTCTGCCCTGTATTATTAGTAGAAGGAGGTGAGTCAATTACTTTTGTGAAATCATACTGATATTGATATTCTACTGTAATAGCAACATAATTAAACTTAAACTCTATTCCGCCACCACAGTTCATTCCGAATATTGTTGAATTGTAATTGTTTCCAATCGGACCAGACATAGAAACAGCATCTGTTTGGAATAATAACTGATAGTCAAACCTTAAACCTAATAAAGCATAAGGAATAAGGTGATTTGTTGTGTATTTTATTTTTAAGAGAGGACTAAATGAAAGATAATGAAACTTAAAATTCCAATAAAACATACTGTTTGTAGAATATAGATGATGTGGAGATGTCACGGAAGAGTAATTACCTGATGACTGTTTTTCCATTCTGCAACCTTTTTGACAATAACTCAAGTCAGTTGTTAAGTTAAAATATTTTGAATTAAAAAAGTCTAATGTAACACCGCTATACAATCCAATTCTATAATGTGTTTTTTGGGTCAGGTTGATGGATTTAGCATACCAAATTTGATTTGCAAATGAAAGTCCTTCTTTTATACCAATACTTTTAACTATTTGTCCGCTCATATTTCTGACTATCAGTAGCGAAACTAAAAGTAATATTGTTCGTTTCATTTGGTGTCGTTTAAATTTAGTACATGCCCCAGAAGGTGCAGGCGTGTTATGCCTGTGTCAATTATTATTTTGTGTCTCGTCACAACACATAGAATAATTTCCAATCGCAAATATACATCAATTTTCTCTTTTTTAAGTTCGAGTTGGGCAAGTGAAGGAAATTTTAAGATGTCTTCGAAAACACTATCACTTTTCCTGAGAAAGTTATTTAACATCCAACTTTAGTTTAAGCAAAAGAAATTGGCTGAATATCCCCGAGATTTTCAGCCTAAAAGTTAATCGATTTGTAAAAACAAAAAAATGTTATTAATTTTGTGAAACGAAAAAGTTCTTTAACAGTTTTGATGAACTTATGACCGAAACGAGGAAAAGTAAATTCCTTTTTTAGGCCTTTAAATGCTTAAACGGTTTCGGGTAAAGCAGAAATTTTTTCCAAAGCATCGGAAGTCGTTTCCGAAGAAGCGGAAGTGATTTCCGAAGCATCGGAAACCTTTTCCGAAGAAGTGGAATCCATTTCCGAAGCTTCGGAAGACGTTTCCGAAGAAGCGGAAGTGATTTCCGAAACATCGGAAACCTTTTCCGAAGAAGTGGAATCCATTTCCGAAGCTTCGGAAGACGTTTCCGAAGAAGCGGAAATCATTTTAGAAGAAGTTGAAACTGTTTCCGATGCTTCGGAAACAATCGGGGGTATTGCCTCCGAAAAAAACAATGTTTTTCAATGGATTAATACTTTAAAATAAATAAAAAACAGTGCAACATTAACCTTAAAATGTATAGATAAAATGGGAAAAGAAGCAAAGATTAACACCAATTTTTCAAATGAGCCGGATGATGTGTTTTACACCATGGTGATGCTCATCTATAATTCATTAAAAGCTAATGCTGCCCTCTTTCCGGGTTTGTTGGTGGAGATGGGAGACTTAGACCCGCTCGAAAACCTTAAATTTGGAGGGGCAATAACTATATATAACAATACCCGCTTGATGCCTATCTATGTAGGTAAAACAGCCGATGTGGCGAAAGCTAGAGAGGATGTGCAGAAGATGGTAACAAAAAATGGAAATTGGCTGAATACATTTTGCCAAGGCGACATTTCTTTGCTCAAAAAAACAGGGTATCCGCTTGCCAAAGAGGATGAAGCACAAGGCAAATTGGAGGAGTCGGCAATTACCTTGGTGCCAATTGAGGCAGGTATGAGTTTCACGATTTCTCATGTACAAGGAAGCCATCTTAGGTACGGGGTGATGTATACCCTTGCTAGCAACCCCGAGCAAAACCCTGCTAAATGGACTTATCATTATGCTGCCCACCGCCAAGGAACTATTCGTGGACTGGAAAGCGAAGCGGAATATAAATTTGCATCGTTTGCCATGGGCACTTCCACCGACCTAACGTATAGCCGTGTTTTAAAAGCTAAGACGCTTTAGGGTTTGTTTAATTAAGTAGGTAGTCCCGAAGTTTCGGGATAGAATTACACGAAACCCAAAATTGTGAATTCTACATTGTGAATTGTAAATTATTTCTTTGCCTACTGAGAAATTCTGAAATTGTCTTTGTGGCAAGAAAATCTCAAATCTCGCGTCTCAAATCTGACAACTAAGAACCCCTATTTCCCTTTTACCGGTTGCAATAGCTTCTTATGTATCTTCATCACCTGCGGTATTAGTAGCCTATCCTTCCCATTCTTTATCACATACTCCGTTAAGACTTTTTTTTAATTATAAATAGAAAGAATTAAAAGAAGTATCTTTGTAAAAAAAATAAATAAGTATGATACAAATAGAAATTATCAACCCAAAGGCAAGCAAGTTGCTTCAAAATTTAGCCGATATGAAATTAATTAGCATTTCTAACACTGATGATGATGGGTTTATGAAACTGGTAAACAAAATACGAGCAAAAGCAAAACATACAGCTCCTTCCTTCGAAGAAATAACAAAAGAAGTAGAAATTGTAAGAGCTACCCGTTATGCAAAAAACAAAAAATAAAGTTATCATTGATACCAATATTTTGATTAGTTTTTTACTTTCGAAACAGAACTCGAAATTCGACTCAATTTTTGCTCACAATAAAATAACTCTTGTTTTCAGTAGCCAATTATTGGAGGAGTTTCTAACAGTAACTGGAAGAAACAAGTTTAAAAAATTCTTTGATTTAAAAGATGTTGAAAACTTAATTTTAAAAATACGTAACAGAGGTATTTTTGTAGAAGTTACAAGTAAAGTGAAAATTTGTAGAGATGCCAAAGATAATTTTTTATTAGCATTAGCCCTCGATTCAAAAGCTACACACTTAATAACAGGAGATAAAGATTTATTGGTATTAAAAAAAATTGGTAAGACAGAAATAATAACTCTTGCCGATTACCTAAAAGGAAAGTAGATTAATTAAATCATTCAAAAGTTTCAGCTATTCTCTTCGTGCCTTCGTGTCTTTGTGGCAAGAAAATCTCAAATCTCACGTCTCAAATCTCACAACTAAGAACCCCTATTTCCCTTTTACCGGTTGCAATAGCTTCTTATGTATCTTCACCACCTGTGGTATCAGTAGCCTATCTTTCGTACTATGTATCACATAATCCGAATGGTAAATCTTCAACCCATCTGTCCATTGGTTTTTCATTCGTTCCTTCACTTCCTCCTTGGTTAGTTGGTCGCGTTTCATCACCCGTTCTATCCTCACATTCAATGGTGCAGTCACCACTATCACCTCATCCATCAACTTATTTGCTCCACTCTCAAACAGTATAGCCGCTTCCTTCATCACATATTTGCACCGCTTTTGTCTCCTCACCCATTCCACAAAATCCCTTTCCACAGCCGGATGCATAATCTTGTTCAGCACCTCCAGCTCCTTTTTGTTTGTAAACACCAAAGCCGCCATTCTCTTCCTATCCACCCTTCCTTCCTCATTCAACACCGCCTTCCCAAAATGCTTCACTATCTTTTTCTTTACTTCCTCATCCTCGTCCAGCAGCCTCTTCGATTCCACATCCGAATAATACACCGGAACCCCCAACGACTCAAATACCTTACAAGCCATCGTTTTCCCACTACCAATACCTCCCGTTATACCTACCTTTTTCATCCCTTATTTCTTGATGATGTATTCTACCTTTTCAGGATTTATTTTTATTGCCCAAGTCTCCTTCGGAGATTTAATCACTTGCACCTTCAATTTATTACTTCCCGATTCAGCTTTGTTATAATCCACAGCCAGTCTAAACATCGAAACATTTATCTTTTCATAATTCGTCAATGCCACATTGTATTTCACCATCACCTTATCCGGAAACGTTTTCAGTTCATACCCAAGCGGAAGATGTTCCACATCCAACGGTACTTCCATACTCGTTTCCGTATATTTCGTTACGTTTATCGTACCATGCACCACCTCCTGCGAAAGCTCCACCGCTTTTATCTGCGCTGTTTTCAGCAATGCCACATCAAACCCCATCGATTTGCCAACACCTTTAAGTTCTTGCGGCACCGTCTCCACGTATTTTATTTTCTCCACCAACTCTTCACTCCCCGACACATCCACAAACTTAGGGTTAAGGATGATGCTATCGCTCTGTTGATATTGATTCTGAAAGCTCACCTTCACATTGCTTTTTATGGGCACACGTTTCGTAAACTTTTTATTGTAATCAAGAAATATTGTGTCTGGAAATAATTTTACAATATGAATATCACTAGTGAACTGTGAAGTTATTTTATCAATCCTCGAATTGCCAAGCAAGTAAAAATGATTGCGTGTCAACATCGGTTTCGCATCTTTTATATCCATGCTTATCACCTCGTTTTTCTCCTTCCATTTGTACACCATCAAATTGAATCCCGAAGCTTCTATCTCAATGTCTATGGTCTCTGGCAAGTGATTCGCCAATACTTTGTCCAATGGTAAATTAATGTAGTTCACCGGAAAGTTCACCACCAGCTTATACTCTTTCGATAACGACATCATCAACCAAAAAAAGAAAGAAGCCATCACGCAAAAAATAAACGTAATGATTCTCCTGTTCAGTTTCACTTTTTGTATCGATGCCATCTTTTACTTATTTCTCAGTCCTCTTAAATTTGTTTACTCCACAAAGTTAATCAACCTATCAAAAAAAACAGCGTTGAGTATAAATTTTCTCAACGCTGTCTTTTATTAAATAATCCGATTCTACTTTTGTTCTGCTCCTAACATGGTAGAAGTATCCATTGAAATAGCACTTTTCTCTACTTTCAATTTATGTCCACCTTCCACTTCAATAATAAAAGTTTTTTCTTGAACCTCCACTATCTTTCCATGAATACCACCAATGGTCACTATCTTATCGCCTTTAGCAATGTTCTCACGAAACTTCTTTTGCTCTTTCGATTTTTTCAATTGAGGACGAATCATAAAGAAATAGAATACTACGATAATTAAAATTAAAGGAATAAATTGTCCTATTGCATTCCCTGTGCCTTGCGCTCCACCAGCCATTAATAAAATGTTTCTCATTTTTCGATTTTTGTTATTGTTATTTATTTATTTATTTTGATTTTTATTGATTAATCCTTTCAATTGTTTACTCTGTTTCAGGAACACTGATAGTAGAAGCGATGGTTAATATTTTAGTGCTCGGATTACAATTGGTTACCAACGTCACTGTCTTTTCTACCACTCCCGATTTGCCTTCGCTATTAAATACCACATCTATCTTCGATTCTTGTCCTGGTTTCACAGGCTCTTTCGGATAAGTAGGAACAGTACATCCACAACTTCCTTGTGCCGATGAAATCACTAAGTCCGAACCACCAGTGTTTTTGAAAATAAACGAAAACGAAACTTTTTCGCCTTGCGTTATCTTCCCGAAATTATGCTTCTCTTCATTAAACAACATCACCGGTGCCGACCCCACAGCAGCCACTTTGCCCGATGCGGTAGAAGGAACATTAATTACATCCGTTGAGATGGTTGAGGCTTCTTTTTTCTGTTCTCCATTTTTGCATGCAACTCCCAATACTAAAAGGGAAAGGCATGCAATTCGTATACTTGTTTTCATTATTATTTTTATCTTGTATTAAATTTGTTTCTTACCAATAGCGCTGTTTCACTTATTCCATCAACCCTCTTCCCGATTTATGAAACATATCTTTCGCTTTCAAATCAATCACCAGCTTATCCAAGATGCCATTAATAAATGCACTACTCTTAGGCGTGCTGTATGTTTTCGAAATCTCAAGATACTCATTGAACGAAACACTCAATGGAATGTTTTCGAATTGCAACATCTCTGTAATAGCCATTTTCATAAGCAATACATCCATCATCGCAATTCTATCTACTTCCCAATTGCGTGTGCGTTCAGCAATCAGTGTTTCTACTTCTTGATTTTTTAGAATGGTTTGAACAAAAAGATTCGAAACAAAATCAATATCCTCTTCCTTCTCTTTGTACAAAGTAATCAAAGGCATATCAGGTTCAGCAAACTCTCCAAACGTCTCTAGTGTTTTTACAATGGTAGGGTTTACTAAATAAATATCATCACCCCAATTTAAACTGCGTTCTTCGTAAAGTTGATTTAACAATTCAAAGTCGGCAATGTTTTCCTTAAAAATATTGATGATAAATCGTTGATGAACTTCGTACGAATCGTCACTCACGTTCATGTACTTCCAGTAAAGCTCAGAGCTTTTGATGGTCAAAAATAGTTTCTTAACCAATTCGTGCTCGTTGTTCCAGCTTATCTTTCTATTGTTGATTTCTCTTTTCAGATGAATGTTTTCCGACAACTTAGCAATGAATTTGTTTTCCACAAACTTCATATTCGGATCTAGATTCTCCTTAGTTGGAAGATGTTTTGTTTTTGCATCCTCCAGTATACCAGCTGCCACATGTCTTAATTCATCAAACAAGGCCAGTTGATAGATATACAAATCGTAAATCTTATCAATGGTAGTAAATAGTTCTCGTTCTCCTTTGGCCAAATCACTTGAATCGGATTGAAAAAATCCGTACAATGCTCGCATTACTAGTGTTCTTAAATACCTTCTATTCAACATTACCTTTCAAATTATTCCCTCAGAAAAAATATTTAATTATAACTCGTAAATCAAAAAACGAAAAAACTATCTAAACAATTAAAATGTCAATTTCACTTTTCCAATATCAGCAATACGCTTTTCTGCAATTCTGTTAGCAGCCATATAGGTTGGTATGTTTTGTTCTTTTGAAATTTTAAAAATGTTTAATGTTGTTTGGTATATTTTCTCAGCATGAGCCATAGCGCGTTCGCGGTTATACCCTTGCAATTCGTAAAACACATTTATAATACCACCAGCATTCACTACAAAATCGGGAGCATAAATAATACCTTTATCCATTATCATTTTTCCATGCACTGTTTCTTCTGCCAATTGGTTGTTAGCCGCTCCGCACACAATCGAACATTTCAAACGATTGATAGTATCAGTGGTTAATACAGCACCTAAAGCACATGGTGCATAAATATCCATATCCATATCGAAAATTCCTTTGGCATCAGTTATTACAGTTGCTCCGGTTTCAGCAGCTACAAGTTTCAAACGCTCTTCGTTAATATCGTAGATAGAAACGTTAGCACCTTCTTTCACCAAATGTTTTACTAGGTTTTCACCCACATTCCCGATTCCTTGTACCACTACTTTTTTCCCATTCAAGCTATCATTTCCCCATTTTTCTTTGGCTGATGCTTTCATTGATAGGTAAACACCATAAGCTGTAACCGGAGAAGGGTCGCCACTTCCACCCATATTCAATGGTAAACCGCTAACATAATCAGTTTCCATTTTTATGTATTCCATATCTTTTGTATTCACTCCAACATCTTCAGCGGTAATGTATTTTCCAGAAAGGCTGTTCACAAACTTTCCGAATCTACGCATCATCGTTTCGTTTTTCTGAGTTCTCGAATCGCCTATAATTACAGCTTTTCCTCCACCTAAGTTCAATCCAGCAGCAGCCGATTTGTAAGTCATTCCTCTCGAAAGACGCAACGCATCTGTTAAAGCTTCCATTTCGTTGTTATATGGCCACATACGTGTACCACCTAAACTAGGGCCTAATACCGTGTTGTGTATCGCAATTATTGCTTTTAATCCAGTATCGTTATCATTACAGAACAACACTTGTTCGTGGTTGTTCAACGTCATTTGTGCAATCACTGGATTTTCTGCCAAAGGCGATTTCTTTAAATCTTGAACTTCTATCATCTTTTTTTGTTATTAAAAATTAAACGGTATTTATATATTACTCTATGAAACTATATTTTGACTATTTTTGATGCCCTTACAAAATCAACTCGTTTTTTAAATTGACGGCAAAAGTATATTTATTTTTTGAGCCGACAAAAATAAGGGATTTTAGCACATTATTTACATTAATTATCTATATTTATTTTGAATTCACTCCGACATATCAACAAGTACTTTTTTAAATACAAATGGCGACTACTTTTAGGTATTGGTTTTGTGGCCATTTCCAATTTTTTTGCTGTTTACTCTGTTACCTTCGTCCGCGATGCCATTGATTACCTCAAAGATGTTGAAAAACTAAAAGCAGCAGGAGATAACCCTTACAATCAATTACTCATTTATGCAGGAGTAATCATTGGCTGGGCTTTGGTAAGCGGGTTTTTCCTCTTTTTGATGAGGCAAACCATCATTGTTATGTCTCGCCTAATAGAAAAGGACCTGAAAAACGAAATATTCGATCATTATCAGCGACTCGATATCGGGTTTTACAAGCGAAATAACACAGGTGACTTGATGAATCGAATAAGTGAGGATGTAAGTCGTGTTAGGATGTACATAGGACCCGCCATCATGTACATTGTTAACACCATTATTACGTTTACATTGACTATTGGCGTTATGATGGAAGTAGACTTGAAACTCACCCTTTATGTATTATTACCATTGCCTTTTCTTGCTATTTCCATTTATTATGTAAGTAATGTAATCAACAAAAAGAGCACAAAGGTGCAAGAGCAACTTTCGGATATTACTACACATGCCCAAGAGGCATTCTCGGGAATCAAGGTACTTAAAGCATATGGGCGGGAAAATCACTCTGCAAGTGTTTTCGAGAAACTAAGTATCGAATATAGGAAACGTACCATGGAGCTTGTAAAAGTGGAGTCGCTTTTTCAGCCTTTTATGATTCTTTTGATTGGGTTAAGTACCATCTTCACCATTTATATTGGAGGAATGCAGGCCATTTCAGGCAAAATAACCTACGGAAATATTGCTGAATTCATTGTTTATGTCAACCGATTGACATGGCCTATTGCTTCGCTTGGTTGGGTGACTTCTTTAATTCAGCGTGCCGCTGCTTCTCAAACCCGTATTAATCAGTTTCTGGAAACAAAACCCGAAATAATGAACGAAACAGAAGAGCAAACGGAGATAAATGGCAGCATTGAGTTTAAAAACGTAAGCTTCTCTTATGCCGATTCTGGAATTCAGGCATTAAAGAATATTTCTTTTTCTATTCCTCAGAATACTTCTTTAGCCATTATAGGTCGCACTGCTAGTGGCAAATCAACTATCGCTAACCTTCTATGTAGACTTTATGATGTAGATTCAGGTGAAATTTTGATTCAAGGTAAAAACATTAGAAAGCATAATTTGAATTCGCTTCGCGATCAGATTGGTTATGTTCCGCAGGAAGTGTTTTTGTTTTCTGATACAATTGCGAATAACATAAGTTTTAGTGTCGACTCAGGTCGTAAAAACATTAATGCCATTCACGAGGCAGCTAAAAATGCGGCCATTTATGCGAATATTATCGAGTTTCCAGAAAAATTCGAGACCATGGTAGGCGAAAGGGGCATTACCTTATCGGGTGGACAAAAACAACGGATTTCCATTGCCCGTGCTATAATTAAACAACCCCAACTCCTTATATTCGATGATTGCCTTTCAGCTGTCGACACACAGACAGAGGAAGAGATTTTGTCCAACCTAAAGAAAATAATGAAAAACAAAACATCAATCATTATTTCGCATCGAGTTTCCTCCGTAAAAAATGCTGACCACATTATCGTACTTGAAAATGGTGAAATAGTAGAACAAGGTAGGCATGATGAGCTAATGGAAAAGCAAGCGATATATTTCGACCTCTATAAGATGCAATTATTGGAAGAAGAAATTGTGAATGCTTAAACATTGCCCCATTGTATTTATATTTCTTACTTTTGTTGCCATTACTCATTAAAAAATGTTAGAAAATTCTGAACGTACCGAATTAAGCTCTTTGGGCGAATTTGGATTAATTAAACACCTCACCCAATTCATTGAAATAAAAAATGAAAGCACAATTAAAGGTGTAGGTGATGATGCAGCTGTAATTGATTACAAAGGAAACCAAACTGTTATTTCTACAGATATGTTGGTGGAAGGTATTCACTTCGATATGGCCTATGTTCCCTTAAAACATTTAGGTTACAAGGCAGTTTCTGTCAACCTATCTGATATATATGCCATGAATGCAACACCAAAGCAAATCACAGTATCAATAGCGATGTCAAATCGTTACTCGGTCGAAGCTATTGAAGAGTTGTATGCGGGTATGTTTTTAGCATGTGAAAAACATAAGGTCGACATAGTTGGTGGAGACACCACCACAAATGTTTCAGGCCTTGTTATTAGTATCACTGCAATAGGAGAGGCAAAAAGTGAGGATTTAGTATATCGTTCTGGAGCTAGTGAAGGCGACTTGCTCTGTGTTTCTGGCGATTTAGGAGGGGCGTATGTAGGTTTGCAACTTCTCGAACGCGAGAAAAAAATATTTATAGAATCTCCTGGCGTTCAGCCCGATTTTGATGGAAATGATTATATTCTTGAACGACAATTGAAACCTGAAGCCAGAAAAGACATTCCACCTTTGTTGAAGCAACTCGAAGTTAAACCAACTTCCATGATTGACATTTCTGACGGTTTGGCATCAGAAATAATTCATTTATCTACCCAATCGAAAGTGGGATGCAACCTTTATGAGGATAAAATTCCAATCGACCCTCAAACATATACCATGGCCAGAGAATTCAACCTCGACCCAACTGTTTGTGCACTAAGTGGTGGAGAGGATTACGAATTATTATTTACAATTAAACAAGAAGATTTTCTGAAAATAAAAGCTAACCCCAATATTAGCATAATAGGTCACATGACTGATGCAAAGAGTGGAATTAACCTAATTACAAAAGGCGGTACTTCCACTCCATTAAAAGCTCAAGGTTGGGATGCGTTGTTGAAAAACGAATAGAATATCAAAATTAATCTTATTTTTGGTCTTGTTTTGTTCTCTATAAGCTTTTCATGATAGAGAATGCTAACTAAAAGTCTGTAAAAAGAGTATGGATAAAAGATTTAATTTAAATTTATTTTTTTTAGCATTCACTCTTGTTCTGTCTACCAAATTTTGCTTTGCCCAATCTTATTATTTCCGCAATTATTCTGTTGAGGATGGATTACCTTTTATTGAAGCATCCGTTATTTTTCAAGATCAAAAAGGGAATTTATGGTCCGGTGGATACGGAGGATTAAGTAAGTTTGACGGAATCCAATTCACCAATTACTCTCCAAATGAAGGTTTGCTGAATCATTTGGTTACTGCCATTAACGAAGATAAGACGCATAACTTATGGATAGGTACTATAAGTGGTATCAATGTATTTGATGGAAGTAAATTCAAAAGTTATACGACTAAAGAAGGTTTACCAAGCAATTCTGTTTCTTCAATTCTAAGAAGTGCTGACGGTGATATGTGGATTGGCACCAATAAAGGGATTGGTCGTTTTCAAAACGGAGAATTCATTCGCTATTCAGTAAAAAACGGACTCGGAAGTGATGATGTTAAAACGATTTTTCAAGATAGGAACGGAAGCATTTGGGTCGGCACAACGGCAGGAATAAGCCGATTTGACGGTTCAAACTTTGTGTGTACTAGTGTTAATCTTCATGGTAAGTTTGCAACTAAAAATAAGGAGGCGAACATTGTTAATGGCATTTCCGAAGACAATAAATCTCTTTGGCTTGCTACCGAAGCAGGATTATTAAAATATGAAATATCCCAATCTGGAACCATAGAATTTATTCCCATGGAACAATGTTGGGACAAAAGTATAAATTCCATATTATACGATTCGAGAGGAAATCTTTGGTTGGGAACTGAAAAAGGACTGATAAAATACGACCACCAAACTTTTTCTAAATTAGCAATCCGAATCACGCCAAATAGCAATTATGTACATTATTTGTTTCAGGACTTCGAGAGTAATTTGTGGGTAGGAACTTCTGCTGGGCTTTTCAAATATCGTGGTAATCCTTTCATTAGTTTTGGCATCAATGATGGACTTACTAGTAATTTCATACACGGCTTAATGCGCGATTCAAAAGGAAATCTTTGGATTGGTTCACAAGGAGGAGGCCTATTTAAATACCTTAATCATCAGTTCTTTAATTATGAAGATATTTTGGATACCAAAGGAACAAATGTTAATTCTATTTTGGAGTTTGCTCCCAATACCTTATGGTTAGCGACCAACAAAGGGTTGATGATTTATGATAACGGCAATTGCCTTAAGAAATTCAAAAATGATACTTCAGGTGTTTTTGCTAACCCTCTCAATACATTTTATCGCGATTCAAAGTCTAATATTTGGATTGCTGGTCAAAATGAAATTTACAAATACAACGGAAAAACATTTATTACATATAAATTCAAAAGCAGAAGCGAGAACTTTCAAGCATGGAGTTTTGTGGAAGACCAACTCGGCAACATTTGGATTGGGACTTATTTAGGTGGACTAATAAAATTTGATGGAAAAACATTCACCGAATGCTCAGAACAATTAGGATTCGGGAACGATTCATTCCTTGCTTCATTAATCGATAAGGAAGGGAATCTTTATTTTGGTTGTTTAAATGGGGTGTGGATGTACAACCCTTCTACCCCTCAAAAAAAGCCAGTGAATTTTAATCAGAAAGATGGAATGAGTTCCGATTTGGTTTATTCACTCACTTTTGTAAAAGGGCAGAATGAAATATGGGCTGGTACCAATCAAGGTTTAAACAAAATTGATATTGCTGAATTTAAAAAAACCGGAGAAAAAAATAGTATTCCATTCGGAAAACAAGAAGGTTTCACTGGTGTTGAGTGTAACAACGGGAGCTGGGTCGACAAGGATGGAGCCGTTTGGTTCGCCACTGTTTATGGTCTCATAAAATATGACCCTAGTGAATATATTGAAAATAGAATTGAATCCAAAATTAGCATTACTGGATTTAGTTTGTTTTATAACGATACGATTCTGAAAGACAGCATCCATTTAGGTTATAGTGATAATAATATTACCTTTAACTATTCCGGTATTTGCCTTACCAATCCCAACAAGGTTAAATATAAGTACATCCTCGAAGGATTCGAAAAAACTTGGTCACCTCCCTCAAAGGAACGACTTACGACCTATTCTAATCTTCCACCTGGCACCTATACATTCAAAGTAATTAGTTCGAATAACGAGAATCTTTGGAATGTGTTGCCAGCGAGTTTTACTTTCACTATTGATCGACCGTTTTGGAAGACTTTGCAATTTTATCTTTCTCTTGTTTTATCTATTAGTCTTGTTCTGTTTTTCTCACTTCGATTTCGCATCCGACAAATTAAAAACAGAGAAAAGCAAAAAACCGAAATGAACAAAAAAATTGCGAACATCGAATCACAAGCCTTACGTGCTCAGATGAACCCTCATTTTATTTTCAATACTATGTCCTCAATTCAAGATTATATTTCAAGTAATAATACTGATGCTGCCTTGAGGTATTTGTCAAAATTCGCTAAGCTAATGCGAAAGATTATGGACAACTCAAAACAGCAATTAATACCTGTGGCGGAAGAAATGAATGCCTTGCAATTATATCTAGAATTGGAGGTGATGCGGTTTGATAAAAAGTTTGAATATCACATCAATGTTGATAATACGATAGACTCCAATTATGATAGAATCCCTTCCATGCTTATTCAACCCTATGTAGAAAATGCAATTATCCATGGATTATTGCCCAAAGATGGTTCTGGAAAAATTTCTATAACTTTACAAAGGCAAAATGATACGATTGAATGTACCATTGAAGACAATGGAATAGGTCGACAGAAATCTTTTGAGTTTAAAAAGAATCGAATACAACAACACAAATCAATGGGAATGAGTATAACCAAAGAGAGGTTAGCGATTTTAAATTCAAGTTTGAAGAGCAATATCTATGCAGAAATAATCGACCTCTATGAGAAAGGAGAGGCATCAGGAACAAAAGTTATTTTAATTATACCGATTGAAACAAACGACTAATAATGAAAAAATACAACACAATTATAGTTGATGACGAGAAAGGTGCTCGTGAATCTTTAGCCAAGATGGTAGAAAAATACTGCCCACAGATAGAAGTGGTTGCTAAAGCAGATTCTATGCTTTCGGCATACAGTGCAATAACATCGTTTCAACCCGATTTGGTCTTTCTAGATATTGAAATGCCCAATGGTAATGCCTTCGACCTGCTTGAAAAGCTGGGCACAGTTGATTTCGACATTATTTTCACAACCGCTTACGACCATTACGCAATCAAGGCCATTAAGTTTTCTGCTATCGATTACATCTTAAAACCCATTGATCCCGAAGAATTGGTTCAAGCAGTGAATAAGTTAGATTCGAAAGCAGAACAAAAATTTTTGAATCAAAAGAAGTTTGATGCTCTTATTTCGAACTTAAGACCTGAAAGTAAAAGTAAAAAATTGGCTATCAACGAAGGCGATAGCCTTGTATTTATTAGTGTTTTGGATATTATCAGATGCGAAGCAACGAGTAATTACACCCTTTTTGTGCTAGCAAACGGAAGGGAAATTCTTGGAACAAAGGTGCTTTCGGAGTATGAACAGATGTTTGCCGATGAGGATTTTATGCGCGTGCATCGTTCGCATTTAATCAACTTAAAACACATCAAAAAATTTCGCCATTCAAGAACCGAAAAAAATGTTTTAACCATGTCTGACGACTCCGAAGTGGAGGTGTCGCGGAGGGCAAAACAGGAACTTTTGGACCGAATTTCGACCCTTTAATTACCGCTTACTCAGAAAAGTGACCGTTCAACCCCCGAAATGTTACCGTTCACACAATCTGCCTTTTTTTTAATTTTCTCTTCCGTAATTTTGTCTCGGAAAAAGATTTAGTCCTTCTCGACCTCTTCTTTTTCTTTCAGAAAACAAGTTAATTCATCTGAAAAAACATCGTTCTTTAAATTGCTTGAAAAATTAGTTGTGTGGGGAGCTTAGTCGTTAGATTAATTGGAGGCTAACATGGGGGTGTTGTTTCTTAATTAATACCCCACACACTAATTTATCTTGATTATCCAAAGTGTGAGCTAATATTTTTGAGTACTAATTTAATTTTAAAAGCCATGAACAGAAGAATCATTGTACGCCACGTGCGTCATTATCACAGAGCAGGTGTTGGAATACCAGTAATACTAATGGCAGTTTCAACAATAGTATTAATCGTTTTATGCGTTTACTATTCCATTTAGAATTTAGTTTTAGTAGTTTGTTTGTTTGTTTGTTTGTTTAGTTCGTCAGAGGCGGTGCTTGTTTTACAAGTGCCGCTTTTGTTTTTTTACTACTTTCGCCTTCCATTTATAATTCATCATTTATCATCAATAATTTATTGTCATG
>JBAXQU010000051.1:0-23575 GCA_037131555.1 Bacteroidota bacterium | reverse complement strand
TTCTCAAATCGAAATTCCTTTTAGTCTATTCTGTCTCGACCCTTCGGCACCTGTCCCGACCCTTCGGGAATGGCAAAATTCTTAATTGTGAATTCTGCATTCTACATTCCATAACAACTTCCAACTTTAAACTTAACAATCTATTTATAAATAATTACTTCCCAGTCGTCATAACAAGCCAACACCTTTTTTGGGTTCCATAAATATATTTTCAGTTCGTCATCCTTAGTCTGAAAAGCAGGCAATACAAACTGAAACTCGATGTGTTGCCAAGTTTGGATAGGTTTCACATAATCGCTCAATTGAAAGTTTTGGTAGAATACTGTGGTTTTTGGGTTAGTTACCGATGCCACTATTTGCACTTCCTTAAACTCTTGGTTGCTCCACACAGCCCCGTTTATGAGCACTTTCAGGTTGGCAATGTTTTTAAGTTCTTTGGCTTTTATCACTAGTGTGGTACCATATTCGATGGTCGAGTCGAGCAAGCCAGCATTGGGCACCGAAAACGGATTGACGGTGGTAATATGGTCGCATCCTTTCACATGTATGGTATCGAACAGGGGTTCATCAAAATTGATATTTGTAGTAAACAAGGTGTTTTCGGAGGATATGGCAAGAAAATCTTTCAACGATTTTTTAATCGTCTTTTTACTTCGTTTATAAAACGAAACTTTTCCGGTACCTCCCACGCGGTCGAGCAAGGAAGTAATGAAAGGGTAGTTTTTAATCACATCTGATACCAAGTAATTGTCCTGAATGGCCACATAATCCCAGTCGCACCAAAACATCGAAGTGCTCATTTCTTTGTACGAAGTTTTCAGAACGGTATATCCATTTCGTTTCATCAATATCAATGGTACATTGGTGGTATAAGCATCTATCACCAGTATTTTCGCTTCTTTGCTTATTCCCATCTTATCCAGAAAAGCTTCGGTGCCTATGAAATTTTGACGAGTTATTTCGGTGCGGTCCCAAGGGCCAGTAGCGTATCGTTCGGTTTGAGTTTTAGTAGCACCATAAGTCATAGCGCCTATCAATACCAAGCCAACGATGGCATAAGTGGTTTGCGCTTTTGGAGTTTCGATGGCAATGAAGCGCATGCTATATAGTGCAACTAATACAATGGGCACAAAAAACGAATCGAGAAAATAATAATCGTGAGCAAAGTATTGTTGCGCCATGAGGAGGAAATAACAAAAGGCTCCGCTAAACAATAAGAAGAAATGAAACTTCCATTGCATAGCATCCGTTGGTTTCGATTTCTTTCGCTTCCAGCCGTAAACACTTACCGAAAACAGAAGCAAGAGCAACACGTAATGACCAATGGAAAAATAATGAAACAACCAATGATTAAACATTTCGGAAATAATACTCATTAGCTCAGCCATGTTTTTTGGAGGCATTATATGGTCTAAATACGAAGTTCCATACATTCTTCCCAAATGAATATTATAAAAATTATACGAAACAAATATTCCAATACCAGAAATCAAAACGATGGTTTCAAAAATATTTATTTTCTTTTGAAGAAGATATTTCCAGCAAAACTGAACAACCGTAACAAGCAATAAAATGATAAAAGGCATGCGAACCAAAGCAGCCAAGGTGAAAAATAGAATACTTAGTGCAAAGTCTTTTTTATTAATGTTGAGGTGATAACAACACAAATAATAATAAGCGATGAAAGAAAACGAAATGGCAGGTATAGTAGGTATGAAGCCATCTTGGTAATAAACATAAATGGGCGATAAGAAAACAAAAAACACCATCATCACAGATTTGATTTCGGATGAAGTAATTTTTTTAGCAAGCAAATAGAGATACACCAAACCAACAATACTTACCGTTAAAGTATACATCCTGAAAACCGTAAACGAATTGGTACCGAATAGTTTCATCGCGCATGCCACTAAGTAATCGTTGATAGGAAAATCAACACGGGTGATGCCTTCCGACACCATCCAATTGTAAGTTTGAGGATGAAAAAAGTCGAACCCATTGTTTATGAATCCTAGCGCCAAAGCATATCTGTCGCTCTGAGTCCATGAATGCATAAAAGCAGGAAACAACGAGATGGTGGAATGATAGAAATAAGCAGCGAAAGCAAATAGGGCTAGAACAAGTAAAAGGGTAGATTTTTTATTGGAAATATTCATTCACCATGCTTTTAATAAATACTTTTAAATGCTAAAAGTAGTAAAATGAAGAAATGCTAGATGGTCTTCTGATAATTGAAAGAAGAATCAGGCTAACACTTTATCGTATAATTTTAATCGGAGCCAAGCAATGGCTTCGTCTCTATCTTTAAATATTTTGTTCGGTACTTTAGGTTTATCGAATTTGATATAGAAGTTTACCAAAAGCTGAGTTGCCAAGTTCATGTCCGAAAGCAAGGCAGCACCTTTTATGTTCGATGGTTTGTAGTTTGCCACCTGTTTTCTTACCTCAGGAGGTATCGCTAAATTTTTAGTGATGTCAATAAATACTGCGTATTCAGCTTCACCTACAATTTTTTCAATGATTTCAATTTCCTTTTTTATGATGTCAACGGTCAGTTCGGCATCCTCCTTTAATGTTACAAATAAAATACTATTGATGAACTCGTAAGTACAACAATTGGTTTCAGTTCTAAGTATATATTTAGCCATGTTTACAAATTTAGTTTAATCCCATTTGAGTTTAGACTACAAATGTAGTAATTTCTTCTTTAATATTTGTATAGTGGTAGGTTTATTTTATTCTCTATTTCAAATCAGTAATATTACTTATTTCTGCCGGAATACCAACATTGCATCCTTCAGGATTATGCATCTTCAATGGTCGATAATCAAAGGCAATCGCCATTCCATCCACATCAAATTTCTCGATAAGTTTGATACTTGGAATCAATACAATCGTGCTCTTATCTACATTCGCTAGTATCACAGTAGCACATCCTTCACTACGAAATTGGTGCGATACCTTACCTTTGGTTTTGGGAGCACTCATTTGCTCATTATTGGTTACTGTGGTCGTTTGTTTCACTTCATTAGAGGTTTGCGTGGTTTCTTTTTTTGATTTGCAAGACGAAAACCCCAATAGGAGCAAGGTTAGAATCAATATTGATTTCATTTTTCTGATTTATTTTAGTATTACTTTTTTTACTTTCTGAAAATAACTATTCGCTTTTCCAATCCTTACAAGGTAGGTGCCTAGGGCAAGATTAGAAATATCAAATGAAGTTTCAAAACTATTTGAAACAGGAATTACTTTTTTGCTGTTCAATAATTTTCCTTGTGCATCAAACAAATCTACTTGCAATTCATCTGCGTTGGGCAGTTGGGTAGCATTTACTATTAGTGAATATCCCTGTTGAAACGCGTTGATAATTGTATTTTCCGAATTGTTTTCAGCAATGCCATTGCCAAGAGGAAGCTTAAATGAATAGATACGAGTAGCCACGCCACCATTCACAAGATATTCGCCCGTATGCCAAAAGGTGACATCGTCAGAAGGGTCGATAGAAGTGTGAGAGTAATCACCAAATCGATTGTTCGCTGTTTGTGCACCACTTCCTGCAATTGCAACAGTTTCAGCAAAACTCATTGTTCCCAAAGGGTCTGATGCAAGCCGACCGGTATAAGCAAGGCTGGCAGAAATGCCATTTAATGAATCTAAAATAGCATAACACATCCCAATACTTCCTTCACCATTCATCGCAATGCTTCCCATAAATCGGTTTGTGGCATCACTTAACGCAAATGTTCCTTCCTGATACAATGACCATTGATTGGTTATTTGATCTTGATGTAGCTCGCACCATCGTATACCTCTTTTTATAGGATTTGAACTTATTTGCACAGCGAAATTTAGAACAACCGAATTGTAGGTTGCCCATTTTCTCCATTGTGCTCTGAACATACACACTCCTCCAAGTCCATCAAGTCTCTGCGAATGGATTGGTTGTGGAATGTCATTCCAAGCAATATTATACGAGGCATCAAAGGCTGAGGTGTTAATCACTGTTGGTGAGTTAGTGATTATTGCTGTTGGTGTGGTCGGTATCCAATTGACAGACATTGACCATACTTTTATTGCATCATTTCCTCCTCCCCAAGCATTATCATAATATGAAAAGAATGGAAGAGGTGTTCCAGCAGGAGGTAGCACTCCATCGGCATCAGCTGGCAGCGGAATATAGAACCCACTCACAGTACCAGTATTGAAGTTAACACTTATGGAACGAGCAGCGGGATTCCCTGCTAGCATTTTATCTCTTTCAAAACAAAATACTTTATCAGTGGTTTGTTGAGAAGTCATATAATATCCATCGTCCCAAATGGAAAATTTAAGATAGTCTGGAAATTCCGATGAAGTAAATGTATAGGTATAATACGTTCCATTAGGATTGGAACTGGTAGAAATGGCTATATATATTTTATTCGGACTTCCTTGACCAAATTGACTAATGAACCAACGATCGGCATATTTGTCGTATAACACAATAGGGTCGCCATAATTGCTAACCGCAGGGTTCCAAAGAGAACCTAAACTAACAGCAGCCGAAGCAGCTCCTGTAGTTTTATTGAAAATTTTAAAGGTGGTTAGATTCACCGCCTGAACATAATGGTTGAGCCCTGCTGCACCAGTTGGGTCAGGTGGGTAAGCATTCCCTGTTTGACCTGCCCAATTTACTAATGGTCCGAGTGATTGTCGATTGCCCATTGATGTTTGACGAACTGAAGGGTCTTCACCATATTCTTCTCCATCGTTCACCGAAAATTTAAATTTTTGTGGCATTCTATACAAACGATCGGTTGACTCTACTCGTTCTTCGTTATCAACATCTTCAACAAGAGTAGAGTATTCCATTATTTCAATCAATGGTTTTGAGATGCCAAAATAACTACAAGGAATTACATGAACTTCTCGGTTATCACTCGCATTCTGAGCAGATAGAAGGGTAATGGAAAATGTAAAACAAAGAATAATAGTTGCTTTTTTCATTTTGTTAATTCACTCGAGTTATATCGTTACTTTGGAAATTCAATTTCATCCTGAACAAGAAATGCAGCTGGAAAATCAACTTGAACTTGTTTCAAAAATTTATACGCTTCTAATTTTGTTCTGAAATCACCCACTCTAATGTTGAAATTAGGTTGATCGTATTTTTCGTAAGCGGGAACATCAGGATACTTAGCAATGAATTGAGCTTTTACTTCTTTAGCCTTTGATTTATCAGTACCAAAATGAATCTTTACTCTATATCCTTTAATCTTCGCTTTTGCATTAATATCAACGTGTTTATTCTCCAATTCTTTTAATTTGTCCGATTGAAAAATTTCTACCTTACCTGTATCAATAGACTTACTTTGCCCAAAAAAAGTGTTTTTGGAAACAATTAAGATAATTAAAACTATACCAACTCTTAACATAATCAACGTTTTTACGGCAAAGTTAGTTTATTAATTTTAAATCAGAATATTTTTAGCAAAATATCCTAAATAATCAACTTCGTTCTAGTTTAGTTTAAAGATAACATTAGGAAATCCATTAATTCGAGCATTTAACTACTTTTCACTAATGAATGTCGAATATCATGTTTTATATTGCAATTTAGCAGTAATATTGCTACTCTTTAACTAAATTACAATGTCACAATCAAAGAAAATTTTCGCAGCGATTATTATTGCCTGCGGACTAAGTGTTTTTTTTACTTTCGAGTTCTGCAAAAATAAATTCAAAAGGGAATTAGAAATTAAAACTGCGGAGGCTATTCAACAACCTACAGAGGAACAATGTTTAGGATTTAATGTGCATCGACTTGGTGGCTATCAATATGTAAAACCATTGCTTTATATTGAGAAGAAAGAAGAAAGTTCAAGTCTCTCACATCTCAAGAATAGTATTTCAGAGTTGGTTGAGAAATATAAGAAGTCAGGTGTATTAATGTCCGCATCTGTTTACTTAAGAGTGTTCTCGAAAGGCAATTGGATGTGCATGAATGATACCGAAATGTATTTGCCAGGCTCGCTTATTAAGGTAGCAGGACTACTTGCTTATCTTAAAATGGAAGAGGAACATCCAGGTATTTTAAATAGAAGGCTTTCTTTCGAGTCGCCAAAAGAGTTTATTCCTAATCAGACATTCAACTCGAAACAAATTGAGTTAGGGAAGTCCTACACCATTCGCGAACTACTAAAATACATGATTGCATATTCTGATAATAATGCGACTTATTTATTGAATAAAAATGTTGACCAAAAAACTTTTCTTTCTTTGTTTTCCGATTTAGGAATTTCACTAGATGGTGTTGCAAATGGCAACATTAAATTGAATGTTAAAGATTATTCAGTATTTTTAAGAGTTTTGTACAATGCAACGTATATTAACATTGAACATTCTGAATTTGCTGCTGAATTGTTAGCTCAATGTGATTTTAAGGAAGGGATGGAGAAAGGATTGCCAATAAATACAAAAATAGCGCATAAATTTGGGGAAATGGGAGACGCCACTACCCGACAACTTCATGAATCGGGAATTATTTACAATAAAAATGTACCATTTTTGTTAACGGTTATGACCAAGGGGTATGATATTAAGAAACTTCCTGATGTAATTAGTGCAATCACAAAACTAACCTATGATGATGTGAGCACTAATCCTGAGTTTACTGAAAATCAGAATGAGGTGCCAATCGGGTCAGGAACTAATCAAACTCACACCAAATAAGAAGATTCCCATTTATCTTTTCAAAAAATCACGTAGTTGAGTCTACCTAAAGTGAACGTCAGATATGGCAAATTCTTTTAAATTGATTGGGTCAATTCGGTCGACTAATCCAAATCCTCGTTTATAATAGTATTTAAAAATAACTGTGTTTCCTCTGAAAACAGAAATTTCTAATAAGTGAGTATACCAACAATGTTCAGTGTGAAGATCGGCAGATAAATTGGTAACCTTTTTTGTAAGAGAACCAGGAATTGACCAATATTGTCCAATAGTTGGTGATGCAGGAACTTCTAAATAATCTTGTGAAGTGCCAACGTTATAATTAAGTATATCAAAAGTTGTAGTGTCTTGTCTCAAATAGGTAACAGTGGTATCGAGTAGGCTAGTGGTATCAACTAACTTTGCATATTTATACGAACCAAATGTTGCAGAATCAACGCTTGCTATAAATGGCACAGCAGATTGTGTAATTCCTGCTAGTTTATAAGTGTACGTCCATCGTGTAAACGAATCGATGGGGTAAAATGTAGTCTTTAAGTTTCCATCACAAATAGTGTTGTCTGGAACAACAGTTGGTACAATTGGTTGGGGATCAGAAGTGGCATCTTTTTTACAACCATAATAAACAGTTGAACATACTATGGTAAAAAGAATTGCTAATGTTTTGAATGATTTCATTTTTCAAATGGATTTGAATTCGTACTCTAATTTGATATACAAATGTAGTAAATATTTTTTAATGAAGAGCTAAAATCTATCAAGTCCAAATCTTTGTTCCTTCTGTACAATTTTTACAAATTTCAATTTCAGAACGCGACCGGAGTACTTTTGACCTGAAATTATTATATTCAGATGACTGCCAAAGGTCAACAAATGAGGATTTTTTTAAATCTCCTAACTGATTCTTAGCATCTTTATCAAAACAACAGGGCACCACTAATCCATCCCAAGTTATCACAGTTGAATGCCACAAACGCCAACAATGATTGAGTAGCTCGTTTTTTAGTTGATAAGTGCCATCGTCTTGAAGAGTATATCTTGAATATTTTTCGATACTTGGTATCAATCGATTTCCATTTACAAAATCATACATCTGTGCAGTTTTAAATTTTATTTCATCTACACCTATATTTTTTGCAAGAATTTCAGCATCCTTTATTTGGTGCTCATTGGGTTTTACAACTAAAAATTGAAAAATAACATGTGGTGTTTTCGATTTCAATTTCTTTTTCCAATACACAATGTTCTTTGCTCCTTCAATCACTCTTTTCAATTCTCCTCCAACTCGATATTGCTCATAAGTTTCTTGGGTTGTACCATCAATAGAAATAATCAAACGGTCTAATCCGCTTTCAACAGTCTTACGTGCAACTTCTTCATTCAAATAATGAGCATTTGTTGAAGTGGCTGTGTAAATATTTTTCTTCTTAGCAAAGTTCACCATTTCTAGAAAAGCTGGGTTTAAATATGGCTCACCTTGAAAATAAAAAATTAAATAAGATACATCTTTGTATACTTCATTCAATGTTTTTACAAAGAAATCATTTTGAAGCATTCCTGTAGGACGCGTAAACTCTCGTTTTCCACTTGGGCATTCTGGGCAACGAAGATTACATGATGTAGTGGGTTCGAAGGTAATGCTAATTGGTATTCCCCATTGAACTGGTTTTTTTAACCATTTTGACAAATAAAAACTAACCACAACTTTCAGGGCATTCCAACCACGTCTAAATGTTAATTTAGACAAAAAGTTAAAACCATCTTTTAATCTTGGGGTCAATTATTTATTCTTTATTGTGCCAAAATAAAACGCCTGCAACAATAAAGTTACAGGCGTTCTAATTCCTTATATCAATTGTTAACGAACGATTTCGAACCTGCCGTTCTTTATTATTTCCTTTTTCTCATTTAGGACGGAGTATAAATATATTCCTTGTTTCAGATTCTCAGTGTCGACCCGCAACGAACTGTTCTGCATAGCATACGTTCCAAGTGTTCTACCCGTAATATCCATTATTTGCACAAAGCCTGATTTCAATGAAGTGGTGAAGTTAATTTCATTTGTTGCAGGATTAGGATAAAGTGAAACTGAATAATCTATTCCATTCTCACTAATACCAGCAGTACATTCCCAGCAGAATTGATCTACATAATACACACTACCATACTTTGCACCAGGACGCATATAAATACTGGAAGATACAAATATTTGTTGAGAATCAGGCACAATAGTAGGAGAGTTATAGTTCAAATTCATCACATGCGAAGTCCAAGATGAAGAAATTCCGTTTTCACCAAATTTTCCGCTAGCGATAGTATCTCTTTTGTGTAAGAGTGGATTCCATTTTGTTAAGTATACAAGTACAAATGCTGAATCTCCTACAACGGACGAATCCTTTGATGAAAATGAGAGCCACTGTGGGCGGTTTACATTTAATGGTTGGCCAAAAGTTAAAGGAGGAGTTAAAGTTAAGTTGATTGAACCCAAACACAAAAGACCTACAGTATCAAAATTCTGCCCATGACGAAATGGATTAGGCACCTGTACCAGAGGTGTTGTTTTTCTAGTTACCACTCTTGCTGAAGCTACCCCAAACGCAGGATTGACTGACACTCTGCTCACCGTTTGCAACATTCCAACAACCGAGGCTGTATTAAAACTTGTCCATCCAACAGGGTCTTGGTATGAGCCTGGTGAAGCTGAATTAGGAACCCATGTCGAATCAAAACTCAAATCAACTTGAGCTTTGGCTCCAACGAAAAGTAGGATGGAGGCTGAGAATGCAATTAGTAGTTTTTTCATTATTATTGAATTTTAGTTAATTTATTTATTGATCGAAAACTTTCCTCTTTTTAAAATAGAATCATCCTTTCCGATTACCTCATAGATGTACATTCCACTATCATATTCTGAAGTGTTTATTGTGGTCTTGGTTGTATTTATTGTATAGGAATCTATTATTCTACCGGTGATATCGAACACTCGAATATTTCTTTGATTCAATACATCCGAAACAATATTAATTTGGTTTTGTGCAGGATTTGGGAATACAGTTTCATTCTCTGTACTTAATTCCGAAATACCTACGAGAGGCATGGTCATTAACCATTGAACTCGTTTTACGGCCCCCGATGAATCCATTGTAGCTGTAACCAATGGATACCCCACACCATTTGTCCAATATGTATAAGATGTGGTAGAGTCTTTGGTTGAGAAAGCACTTGTCCAACCCAAAAATGTATGAGCTGAGCCAGTATCAACAGTGATTTTTGTTTCTTTGCTTCTAATTACAGGAAAGGCTCCCATTGGAGTTGTTAATGTTCCCCAAGCGTCTACTATTACCGTTTTGTAAGTTTCTGAATGATCTTTTACTGAATCGACCATTATTGGAAATCCTTGATAGGTAACATTATGTCCAAAATAGGATTTGGCAAAAGATGAATAATTGCAAGTAAATGTAGAATTGTAAGTGAAAGGAAAATTAGCCACTACTTCGTTAGGAGTATTCACTTGATTTAGATTTGTTGGATAACCAAGTATGTTAATGGTGCCTCCCTGTCCAAGGAATTCAAAAGAAGTAGAGGTGTTTTTTGCAAATGCATATTGATTTCTCCAACCTTGTTTAATTACCAAGTTCGAAGTAGGATAACTCGGGTTTGGAACCCATGCATATGACATGGCGGTCAATGTATCTTTAATTCCTTGGGCCAAAGCAGTCATGTTCCAAGTTTGGTTTGCACCTGCAGTACCCATAGAAACAGTAGGTAAGGTGTCGGTGTTGGTATATATTAGATGTGTTGGATTTGCAATGTCGTTTGTAGTGATGGAGATTTGAGCCTCGGCACTAACAACTAGCGCAAAAAGCGAACATAGCGTATAAATTATTTTTTTCATGATAAGATTGTTTTTAGATTATTTGAGATAACAAATGTAGTAAATTATTTTGATATTTAATATCCAAATATCGCTTATTCAACTATTAATTTTTTGGTGATTCTTTCGTTACCAATATCCACGGTAACAAAATAGATTCCATTACTTAATTCTGTCCTATCTAATGAAATATGGGTTTCTCTTGTGGAGAGCCATTTCACCATTTGTCCAATCTCATTGTAAATACTCACTTTTGCATTGTCCATAATTGGTTCACCCAAATCAATGGTGAAATTACTTGAAGTAGGATTTGGGAAAATAGATACATGATGTTCGTTAACACCTATTTCATTTATGCCTGCTGTGCAATTCATCGGGTAGCTATACGAACAGGTTTGATTAGTCATATTGTTGGTATAATAAACTGTGCAGGTGAATGGGCTTGGTATGCTATCCAAATTGGTAGGTATATTATGTATTACAGTATCCATACCTGCTTGTCCGAACAAGAAAAAATAATTGTCAATGTTTCCAATGGTATCTCCTGTATTGCTTACCACCACCACCGAAGGATAATCAATAAAAGTAGTGTCGCCATTGTAAACTGTTACATTAAGTTTATTGCTTCCTATGGTATCTATACCAATGTTTAGTATGCATAGATTACCACAGTTTATCGTTTGAGATTGAACAGTACCTATTAATAATGTGATGAAGGAAAATAAAAGCGTAATTTTTTTCATTTCGAAAATTGAGTATAAAAATTTTGGTTAAAGGTAATAATATTACTTGTTCGAGTTCTATCTATTAATTCGTAATTTCGTACAAATTTAATTAAGCATTTATGATTTACGACAAACATATATTTATTTGTACTAACGAAAGAGCACAAGGCGCTGCGCGGAAAAGTTGTGGCGAAACTCACGGATTGGAACTTGTTGATGCGTTTAGAAAGAAATTAAAAGAACGAAATCTGCCAATTAAAATACGTGCACAGAAATCGGGTTGCCTTGATATTTGCGATTTCGGACCAACCTTGGTGATTTATCCGGATGCTGTTTTTTATGTAGGGGTTCAACTTAATGATGTGGATGAAATTATCGAGCAACACCTCCTGAACAATAAAATTGTAGAGCGACTGAGACTTGAAAATGTGCGTGCTCAAAAAAAATAGTTAATAAAACTTATAAATGAACTTTTCCGACTTATCGCCTTATATCAATAAATTAGACTTGATAAAAGAAACTGCCAATCAAATTATCAAAGATTTTGAGATGTTCGATTTGGAAATAAAGTTTTCGGGCAATGCCTACAATGCCTATCAAGAATTGTTCGAACAAATAGAACCTCATATCAATAAACTCATCCATACCAATCAATCGAAATTTATGAGTGTGCTTTATCGGATAGATGTGAGCGAGTTGCAGATAAAAAAAGCTGTGAACGAAAACACCTCCGAACCGTTTTCCGACATCATCACCGATTTGATAATAAAACGCGAACTCCAAAAGGTAGTGATTCGAAATCATTACAAATTGTCTTAATTTTATTTTTATTGGGAAGGAGGAAAACATGATTTTCATGAACGAAATCATGTTAAGCTCAAAGATAATCATGATAATCTAGAGGGAAATCATGATAATCTCTTATGAAATCATGATAAGTTCGCAGATTATCATGATAATCTCTCCTGAAATCATGATAAGTTGGCAGATTATCATGAAAATCTCTCACGAAATCATGATAAGTTCGCAGATTATCATGAAAATCTCTCACGAAATCATGATAAGTTCGCGGATTATCATGAAAATCTCTTCTGAAATCATGATTATGCCAAACGAAAACATGTTAAATCACAAAATCGAAATCAAATAATCTGCTGTTATAAAACAAATGGTATTCGATTTTAAGAATGAATCGACAGCAAATTTTAAAACCGAATTGTAAGTTATTTGTTAAATTTTAAACATCGAGTATGAAGTTATTCAAAAGATTATTTATATCAAAATACCAATTTTTTATTACTTTCGTTCAATCAAATTTTATTGGTATGGATATTTTTCGATTCAATCGTTTTACCAAACAATTTCATTTAGCCACTCTTCTTACACTGATGGTTGTTTTTAACCATTTGTGGTCACCATTACATTCTCAAACACTCCCCGAAAATATTGATTTCAAGGTTCACTGCTTAAAAGGGAAAACCAATTTGAATGGAGCCATTGTTACTGTTTTCAAAAATACGTATACCAAATTTGATGAAAAAACAACTGGGCTCACAGGTCGAGTTTCTTTCAATTTGCCCTTTGGATACGATTATAAAGTCATATTTAAATATCCAGGTTGTGTAGAAATGTATCTCGAAGTGAAAGGCTCCACCATACCTCGCGACCGCACTGATGCTTATCCTTCATACCAAGCCGAAGCACAATTTTTCGAAACAGCGGATGTAAGCGTTAATGCTGATTTATTCTTACGGAGTCCATTCACAAAGGTTATTTGGGATGGACGAAAAACAATGGTTGACGACAAACCATATCTCGACCAATTCACTAAGAAAATGTTTCTCACCGAAGAAGAACAAAAACAAATTGTTCAAGCCAAGATGAAGAAACAAATGGAAGAGAAGGAGAAACTGCTAAAGGAAAAAGAAGAAAAGGAAAAAGCAGAATCGCTTAAACTACTTGCCAAGAAACAAGAACAAGATCGACTTGATGCCGAACAAAAACGCAAGCGAGATGCAGATGCTAGAAAACAAGCTGATGCACGAGCACTTGTATTACAAAAACAAAAAGCAGATTCGATAACTCGATACAACGAATTGGCGCGCATTCAAGCCGAAGAAGAAGCTAAAAGAAAGAAGGAAAAAGAAAGTATGGAAACCGAAGCGCAGCGCTTGAAACGCGAAGAGGAAGAGCGAACTTTGGCTGAACGGAAAAATAAAGAAATAAAAACCAATATGGAAAACGAACTGCTTAAGCTAGCTGCCGAAAATGAACGAAATGCGCATCAAAAAGCACTTGCAATTCAGTTAGAAGAAGCGAGAGCAAACTCAATTATCGAACAAATGCGCCAGGAAGCAAAATTGAAATCGGACCAAATGAAAATTGCTCAGGAACAAAAGGAGAGGGAATTAGAACTGATAAAAAATGAGCAGGATAAAAATAGCGAAGTGAAAAAACTAATTGTAGCTGCCGCTTATGCGGATAGAGCAGTGAGAATGGCGGGGCAAAAAGAAACACCAGAGGTGAAGACTTACGTTCGAAAAATGATTCCCACAGTTACAGTTTCAGAAGAAAATGGGTTTTTCAAAGATGTTCGAACCACCGTGGTTAAGTATTATCTTCTCAACGATACTTACCGCAAGGAGCGCTCTTTCTGGGGAACAATAACTTGGTACAAAAACAACAAAGAAATTGATGAGCTTGTATACAATGTCGAAATTAATTTCTATTTATCATATGCTAACAAATAAAAATCGCACTATGAAAAAAACATACTATCTATGCATGCAAATAACTCTTTTGAGTTTATTTTTACCACGCATTCTTTCTGCACAAACAACAAGTTTTATTTCTTACGGAGTAGAACAAGGTTTGGCTCAAGCACAAGTACAAACAATCATTCAGGACAACGAAGCAAACTTGTGGATTGGTACATTGTCCGGATTAACAAAATATAACGGTAAAGAATTCAAAACATTTTTGCGCAAAGATTCCTTAGCCGAAGATTGGGTAACCACATCTTGTAAAGACTCGAAAGGGAATCTATGGTTTGGTCATTGGGCAGGTGGCGTGTCGATGTATGATATAAAAACACAGCATCTCGAAAATTTAGAATTAGAAGCTTTCACTCAGTTTAAAACGGTAAAAGCCATCTTGCAAGACGAACAACAAAGAATGTGGATTGCCACCGAAGGAGCTGGAATATTTATCTACAATCCCATTGAAAAGAAAATGATCACCATTAATACTAAAGATGGATTAGCAAGCAATAATATTTATTCGCTTTGTCTCGACAAAAAAGGAAACATGTGGATTGCCACTGATGTTGGGCTCTCTGTGTACGATAGTAAAGCACGTGTTGGCGCCTCCACTTCTTTTTCACAACTCAATATGGAGAAAGGATTATTGAGTAATCGCATTACAACACTTGCACTAGTGAATGGCGATGAAGTATGGGCAGGTAGTGCCGATGGTGGAGTTCAAGTATTAAATTTAAATGAAGGTTTCACCATTTCTTCCGCAAAACAAGCAATAGAAAATTCGGGATTAATTTTTAATACATCGAAGGGATTAGGTGCCAATTTTGTGAATTGCATCACCGAAGACAAACTCCACAATGTGTGGATTGGAACCACAGGTGGAGGTGTTACTAAGATTTCCCCATTCTCATCCAAAGATAGAAATGAGGCTTTATCCAATGCTATTGTGTATAACTACAATACAAAACAAGGTTTAAATTATTTTAACACCAATGCTGTTTTTCAAGATATAGAAGGGAACGTATGGATAGGAACTGATATTGGTTTGAATAAGTATAGAGGCGAACGTTTCCAAATTTATGATGAAGCCGATGGTATCCTCAATAATTTGGTGTGGACAACACTTTGCGACAAAGAAGGAAACGTTTGGATTGGCACGAATGAAGGTTTATCCGAAATTACATTTTCTTATTCCTCCACCAATCACCAAGAAAATCATTCCATTAAAAATTTCACTTCTAAAGACGGATTAGGGAGTAATGTGGTACTTTCTTCATTCCAAGACAAAAACGGTGACTTGTGGTTTGGCACAGCTTTCGGAGGAGTGAGTAAATTCGACAAAGCCAAAAATAAGTTTATCACCTTCAATAAATCAGATGGTCTAGCTGGGGACTTGGTGTTTGCGATTAGTGATGACAATAAGGGAAACATCTGGTTTGGCACAAAAGAAGGAGCCTCTAAATTTGATTTAGTAGAAAAAACATTCCGAAATTATACCGCCACTGACGGATTAGGGGGTAACAATGTGTATCGGATTTTCAAGGATAGTAAAGGGAATTTATGGTTCGGGGCTTTAGGTGGAAGTCTTTCTATGTTTGATGGCAAAGGCTTCAAGACATTTGACGAAAGAGAAGGAATTCATCATAAATTTATTTTGTGTATTAACGAGGATAAAAAGCATAACCTTTGGTTTGGCGCTTATGGTGGAGGTTTGTACAAGTATGATGGTAGTAAGTTTACAAATTACAATATTAAAGAAGGATTAGCAACTGATTCTCCCTATTCAATTATTTGTGATAATTACGGTCGTATTTGGATTGGGAATAGTCATGGTATTGACAAATTTGACCCTTCCAAAGAAAGGTTTAGCCATTATGGGAAATCGGAAGGTTTCCCTGGTGTCGAAACAAATCCTAATGCTGTCAGTATGGATTTGAATGGTAATTTGTGGTATGGTACAATTATGGGTGCTGTAAGGTATTGCCCTAAAGAAGACCGCCCGAATACGGTAGAGCCTCAAACCTTTATTTATGGTCTGAAATTATTTCGAACCAAATCAGAGTTTCCTGACGATGCACACTTTGCTTACAATCAAAATCACTTAACTTTTTCTTTTGTTGGAGTGAGTTTATCGAATCCCGAAAAAGTAAAATATCAATACAAACTCGAAGGGTTCGATAAAGATTGGATTTCAAATTATACTTTAGAAAATGAAGCGGTATATTCCAACTTACCTCCGGGCACTTATACCTTTATGGTGAAGTCTTGTAACAACGATGAAACTTGCAATATTGAACCTGCAAAGTATAAGTTTACAATCACTCCTCCATTTTGGCGAACGTATTGGTTTTATTCTTTAGCTACTCTTTTTGTACTGCTTTGCATTTTTGTGATTGATAAAATTAGAACTCAAAAACTAAAAGCTTCAAAACGTTTGTTGGAACTTAGTGTTGAAGAACGCACGAAAGAAATAGCTTTAAAAAACAGTGAACTTGCTGAGAAGAATAAAGACATAACCGATAGTATTCGGTATGCAAAACGAATTCAAGAAGCCATACTTCCACCAACAAAAGTGGTTAAGCAAATATTGTCCGAATCCTTTTTTCTTTATAAACCTAAAGATATTGTTAGTGGCGACTTTTATTGGGTAGACAAAAAGGATGAAATTATTTACTTTGCAGCTGTCGATTGCACAGGACACGGTGTGCCAGGAGCATTTATGAGTATTGTTGGTCACAACCTGCTTAATCAATCGCTCAACGAAACTATATTGGCGACCCCAGCTACTCTTCTCGATCGGTTAAATCGTGGTGTGAATGAAACATTGAAACAATCATCAGACGAAACTAAAGTGCGTGATGGAATGGACATTGCTTTGTGTTCTATCAATATGAAAAAAATGGAACTTCAGTTTGCCGGAGCTTACAATCCTTTAATAATTGTTCGTCAAAATGAACTGATTGAAATTAAAGGAGACAATATCGCAATCGGTAATTATGGAGATAACCCTGACCAAAGATACACCAATCACATTGTTCCAATTCTTAAGGATGATATACTATATGTGTTCTCCGATGGATTTGCTGACCAATTCGGTGGTCCTGATGGCAAGAAGTATAAATTAGGGAACTTCAAGAAAACACTTCAAGGATTACATAATGTTCCAATTCATGAGCAGGGCAAAGCGCTTGACGACATTATCGAAGGGTGGCGCAAGGGGTTGATGCAAGTGGATGATATCTTGGTTATAGGTGTTAAGATATAGGTGTATACATAATTTCCTTATCTTCGCTTTCCTTTTTAATCAAATTAAATGAATTCATTAAGTAAACTCACCGCAATATCTCCTGTTGACGGTCGTTATAGAAAGACAACAGAAAAACTTGCTGATTATTTTTCAGAATCAGCACTTATAAAATACAGAGTATTAGTCGAAATAGAATATTTCATTGCACTTTGCGAATTGCCTTTGCCTCAGTTAAAATCAATCAATAAGTCGTCTTATCCAGTTTTACGCGCCATTTACTTAAAATTTACGGAGAGTGATGCTCAGCAAATAAAAGACATTGAAAAAATTACCAACCACGATGTTAAGGCGGTGGAGTATTTCATCAAAGAAAAATTTGATAACCTTAAATTATCCAAACAAAAAGAGTTTATCCATTTTGGTTTGACTTCTCAGGATATCAATAATACTGCAATTCCTTACTCCATAAAGGATGCAATGAATGAATGTGTCTTGCCAATGATTCAAGAAATTGTGTCTAAACTCAATTCCTTGAGTCTTGAATGGAAAAACGTTTCGATGCTTGCCCGTACGCATGGACAACCAGCTTCCCCAACTCGACTTGGAAAAGAGATTGAAGTGTTTGAAGTAAGATTGAAAAATCAAATTGCACTTCTTCAAGCTATCCCATACAGCGCAAAGTTTGGCGGTGCCACAGGAAACATGAACGCCCATCATGTAGCATATCCCGAAATAAACTGGAACGAATTTGCTGCCAACTTTGTAAACAATACATTGGGCTTAAGTCGTTCTTTCCCTACTACACAGATTGAGCATTACGATAATTTTGCAGCTTTTTGTGATACGTTAAAACGGATCAATACCATTTTAATTGATCTCGATAGAGATATATGGCAATACATTTCGATGGATTACTTCAAGCAAAAAATAAAAGAAGGCGAAGTTGGTTCTTCAGCTATGCCGCACAAAGTTAATCCAATTGACTTCGAAAATTCGGAAGGCAATTTAGGTATAGCCAATGCTTTGTTCGAACATTTTTCTGCCAAACTTCCAATATCACGTTTACAGCGTGATTTAACTGATTCCACCGTATTAAGGAATGTCGGAGTGCCATTAGCTCATAGCTTAATTGCCTTTTCATCCTTTCTAAAAGGTTTAAATAAATTGATTTTAAACAAAGACGCAATCGATGCCGATTTAGAAAATAATTGGGCTGTAGTGGCCGAAGCCATTCAAACAATTCTCCGAAGAGAAGCTTATCCAAAACCTTACGAAGCGCTGAAAGAACTCACAAGAACAAACTCCAAATTGACAAAGCAGAGTTTTCTTGCCTTTATTGAAACATTAAATGTCAGCGAAAACGTAAAGGATGAGTTAAGAAAAATTTCTCCTACTACTTATACAGGAATTTAACTTGATGAAAAAAGATATTCGTGCCCTTTCTTTGGAGGACCTTAAAACTGTTTTTATTGAAAACGGTGATAAGGCTTTTCGTGCGAAACAAGTCTACGAATGGCTTTGGAAAAAATCAGCACATAGCTTTGCAGAAATGACAAATCTTTCGAAAGCTACTCGCGATTTGTTAGACACCAATTTTGTTATCAATGCGGTAAAGGTTGACGACTTACAAATTAGTCTTGATAGAACCATTAAAAGTGCATTCAGATTGTTCGATAATAATCTTGTCGAAGGAGTTCTCATCCCAAGCACTTCTCGTATGACAGCATGTATATCTTCACAGGTAGGTTGTAGTTTGACATGTAAGTTTTGTGCCACAGGCAAACTAGAGCGAATAAGAAATTTAAATGCTGATGAAATATATGACCAAGTTGTAATTATCAGAGAACAAGCCGAAAAAAAATACAACACACCACTTACAAATATTGTATACATGGGTATGGGCGAGCCACTTCTCAATTACTCCAATGTATTAGAATCAATCCAGCGGATTACTTCTCCCGAAGGGTTGAACATGTCTCCTCAACGGATTACAGTGAGTACGGCTGGTGTCGCGAAAATGATAAAAAAATTAGGTGACGATCAAGTGAAATTTAATTTAGCCTTATCTTTACACGCTGCTTCGGATACAAAACGAAATTACATAATGCCAATAAACGAAAGCAATAGTTTAGAAGCATTGACCGAAGCACTAAAATATTTTTATGAGAAAACCGAGACCCGTGTTACTTACGAGTACATTGCGTTCCGCGATTTTAATGATAGCATTGACGATGCACGTGACCTTGCAAGGTTTTGTAAAAACATTCCATGTAAGGTAAACATCATCGAATACAATCCCATTGATAATGGTGAGTTTCAACAAACCTCTTCCGAGAGGTTAGAGGCTTTTGCCAATTATTTAGAAAGTAAAAACATCATTGTTAACATTCGCAGAAGCAGAGGAAAAGACATCGATGCTGCTTGCGGACAACTAGCAAATAAAAAGAACATGGCATAAACTTTAGTAAGTATTAAAGAACCAAAAAATAAGCGTAATAATTGTAGAATCTCCTCAAGGAGAGTTTTGTTAGTCAAAGCATGAATGTAAAAGAAATAAAGGCTCCTATTGAAAAGGAAATGTTGGAATTCGAATCAAAATTCAAGTTCTCAATGAAAAGTTCTGTGCCTTTACTTGACAAAATCACCAACTACATTGTCAAGCGAAAAGGCAAACAACTCCGCCCAATGTTTGTTTTTTTATCTGCAAAAGTTTGTGGCGAAATGAATGAGTCAACCTACCGCGCTGCTTCATTAATCGAACTTTTACATACGGCAACATTGGTACACGATGATGTTGTGGACGATAGTAACGAACGTAGAGGCTTCTTTTCGGTGAACGCTCTTTGGAAAAATAAAATAGCAGTGCTCGTTGGCGATTTTCTTTTGTCACGCGGACTTCTTCTTTCTATTGATAATAACGATTTCCATCTTCTCGGCATTGTTTCAAATGCGGTTCGCGAGATGAGCGAAGGCGAACTTTTACAAATAGAAAAAGCCAGAAAATTAGACATTGATGAGGCGGTGTATTATGAAATAATCAAAAAGAAAACAGCATCACTAGTAGCTTCGTGTTGTGCTTGTGGAGCATCATCCGTCAACACCAGTGCCGAATCCATTGAGAAGATGAGAGCCTTTGGCGAAGCGGTGGGTATGGCTTTTCAAATAAAAGATGACTTATTCGACTATGGCGATGGAATCAATATTGGTAAACCTACCGGCATCGACATCAAAGAGAAAAAAATGACATTGCCATTGATTTATGCTCTTAGCAATGCATCTTATTTCGACAAGAAACGAATAATAAATATTGTAAAAAACAATAACAATAATCCCCGTAAAGTAGCCGAGGTAATTGATTTTGTAATCAAGAGCGGAGGCATACAATACACCGAGAAAAAAATGAATGAGTTTAAAAACAAAGCCATTCAAATTTTAACCGAATTCCCCGAATCACCTGCCAAAGAATCATTAATAGGTTTAGTAAAATATACAACAGAAAGAAAAAATTAAGTATGAAACACTTCGCTTGGTCCTTCATCATTATTTCGTTTTTGGCTTGTAAAAACAATGTAACCAACCCACCAAAACCACCAACTCAAGATTCCTCAAAAGCTACAAACGTCATCAAGAAACAAGTGAAAGTTGAAAACGGAGAGTACATCGAACGTTACGACAACGGAATGATACGAATAAAAGGAATGATGAAAAATGGAAAGCGCGATGGCCTTTGGCGAAGTTGGTACGTAAACGGAGTTCCTTGGAGCGAAACCACTTTTAAAGATGGTGTGAAAACTGGACCGACCTCTACTTGGTACCCAAACAATAGGAAAAGATACGATGGGTTTTATGTTGACGACAAGGAAGCAGGTAAGTGGACTTATTGGGATGAGAAAGGAAAAGAACTAAGTTCGAAAATCTACGAAAACTAACGATTAACCGAAAAATGAGCAAAGTCATGTATCGCGCTGATTAATGATTCTACCTTTGCGCGAAAAATTTTTATTAATTAAAATTAAAATATGAAGAAAATATTGCTGCTAGGATCTGTTGTTGTCCTATTTATTGAATCATGTACATTCGAAAAGTATGAAGTTCCAAAAGTTTCGTCCACTGCTTCTCAATGCGATTCCACTGTGCATTTTAACCCAACCATCAAAAATATTTTTATTACACAATGTGGTAGTGGTGGGCATCATTGTCATAATGCAAACACAACTGATGTTGGGGCATCCCCATTCAACAGCGATTACACCTTAATTATGCAATACGTAAATGATGGTTCCATAATGAGTAGAGTAGTCAATCTGCAAGGTATCCCTATGCCATCTGCTGGTCCTATTTCTGATACACTCAGAAGCCAGTTAAAATGTTGGATCAGTCAAGGAGCTCCAAACAACTAATTATTGGTGGCACGAATCTTGACTCTGCCTTATTATATTTTAATTAATACTTAAAAATAAATTTATGAAAAAAGTAATGTTATTGGTTGTATCAACCGTATTAAGTTCGTCCATGTTTGCTCAAATATACATGGCAAAAACCTGTGAGATAAATTTCTTCTCAAAAACACCAATGAAAGATATCGATGCTACTAACAAAGCAGCTAAACCTTTATTGAACACCGCCACAGGCGATTTGCAAATAAAAATTGTGATGACAGCTTTCGTTTTTCCTGATGCTTTCATGCAAGAACACTTCAACGAAAACTATGTGGAAAGTGAAAAATTTCCTAACTGTATTTTCAAAGGAAAAGTAAACGAAAAGATTGATTACACCAAAGATGGCGAATACAAAGCTACTGTTGCTGGTGTTATTGATTTGCACGGTGTGAAAAAGGACGTAACACTTGAAGGAACAATTACCGTGAAAGGAGAAGAAATAACCCTCAACTCAAAATTTAGAATTCACATTGCCGACTACGCCATCAAAGTTCCTAGCCTCTATGTAGAAACCATTGCCGAAAATGTAGATTGTAAATTAATAGCCGTACTCGAACCATTTAAAAAGAATTAAAAAATAAATTAGAATATGATTTCAAAGAAAATTATTATCCTTTCTGCTTCTGTAGTCATTGGATTAAACGTATTTGCTCAAGATGATATGTTGGCATTGCTTGACAATGGAGCAAAAAAAACGCACGACCGTGTGTTGACAACATTTAAAGAAGCAAAAATCATAAATGCTCAAACCACCGAAACATGCAGAGCCGGAACTTGGGCTTTCAACATCACTCACCGATTTGGGAATATGGGTGCTGCGAGCAATGGCGGTGGTCACACACTTTATGGGCTCGACAACATTTCCGACATCCGCATAGGGTTCGATTTTGGTGTTACCCGCGATTTAACCGTTGGTTTCGGCCGTTGTAAAGCTGCCGAATTGCTTGACGGTTATTTCAAATACCGTTTCCTCACTCAAACCACCGACAATCATGTGCCTTTTTCACTTGCCTTGTATTGCGATATGAGTTATACACCTCAAAACGCTGCTGTTTTCTATGGCGGAGTAAATCCTAAAGATAGCGTTTTCAAACAAAACGACATACACCGTTTTACTTATGTGTCTCAACTTATACTTGCTCGTAGATTCGGTTCGAGGTTCTCAGTCGAATTATTGCCAACCTATACCCATCGCAATTTCATTGTTGCTAACATCAATGCCGACAACGATGCTGCCGAAACCAGCGATTTGTTATCAATAGGCGGAGGTTTCCGATTCAAATTTACCAAACGTATCGCTTTTATTTGCGACTACTTCTATACCTTTTCAAAATACAGAACCAATAACACTGCTAACCCATACTACATGCCGCTTGCAGTTGGTTTCGAAATTGAAACAGGAGGACACGTATTTCACATGACATTCACCAACGCTACCGGTATTGTCGAAAACTACTTCATTCCGAACACCACCGATACATGGTCAAAAGGAGGATATAAATTCGGATTCAACATTTCTCGTGTATTCAATTACAACGGTAAGAAAACTGCACACAAAGAATAACCCAATACTATTCGTTTTTTCAAAAAGGCCATTTGCACTTGCAAGTGGCCTTTTTTATTGGGCCTGTGTTTTTCTCTTTTTTAGCTAATGTTAGCAAGAGTGTTTCAACTCCGCCCTAACAACCAACCCCTAACAACTAAATCTCAAATCTCATATCTCACCTCCAAACTCTAACAACTAACAACTAACAACTAAATTTAGGGCAGACAGTTCATCACGCTTCGGTTTCTTTCGTCCTGCTTTTCGTTTCAATCTT